>JBBSTQ010000113.1:0-9393 GCA_038235745.1 Sphingobacteriales bacterium | reverse complement strand
ATGGGTTTACTTTTAAGTCTGGAGACGAAGAAGATCTTTTCAAAAAACTAAATGTGCTGTCGGATAAAGAGCAGTTAGCCAAAATGGGTAAAGCTTCTCAGGAGAAAATCAAAGACTGGTCTCTAGAAAAACAGGTGGAACATATTGCGACCTTATGGAAATAAAACCACTTATTGCGGTTGTGCTTCCCGTATATAATGGGGGTTCACTGCTTGCAAAATCTATTCAGTCGGTTTTAAAACAAGATTTCAAAAATTTTGAGTTTTTGATTTGCGATGATTGTTCAACCGATGATAGTTTGGCTTATCTTAAGAAAACTTGTGAGGACATTGAGAATGTAAAAGTGGTTACTAATGATGAAAATCAGGGTTTGTTTGGAACGTTAAACCGTTTGATCCATTTAAGTACAGCACCTTTGATTCATCTTTGGTCTCAGGACGATGTGATGAAGTCCCATTGTTTGAGTGGCACTTTGGCTTTTCATACAAAGCATCCTGAAATTGGTATGAGTTACGCTGCAAGGGACTTGATAGATGGACAAGGCAAGTTGATCAGCGAGGCTCCTGAAGATGGCACACCTGAAATAATTGATAAGCACTTATATGCGAAAATTTCAAGTTATTGGGGTTGCATGGCTGGTAATATTGCAAACGTAACCATTACAAAAGTCGCTTTTCAAACAATTGGTAATTTTAATGTGGAGATGAAAGTCAGCGGAGATTTTGAATATTGGACCCGAATTGCACAGCAATATCAAATCGGTTTCAATAATGATCCAAATATCTTTTTAAGAGTGCACCAAGGCCAGTTAAGTCAACAGTTTAATAGTGTGGCTTGCCGAATTGCAGAAGATATTGAAATCATGCAGACTTTGCTAAATATGGCTTCAGCAGATGACTATCTAAAAGTAAAACGCAGCTGGACATGGAAAACCCAAACCAGTTTTTTCAACGAGTTCATCTACCTAATGCGAAATCGGCAATGGAAATTGGCGAAACAAAGCTATTCATCGATAAACAAAATTACATCGCCAACCAGCCTTGCTATTAGGTGGGGAATTGTAAAAACAATGAGGGTTTTGGGCAGTGAAATGTGGTTTTATAAAACGATCATCAAAACTTTGAATTAAATGATTCAAAATGACACTCCTATAAAACGAATGCCCTTTTTAGACAGCCTAAGAGGTATCGCTGCGCTAATGGTCGTGTTTCATCATTTTATGGTTTTCAATAGCGAGGTGTTGAGTGCTATAGCTCCCGGATCTTTGATGCGTGTTTTTTATTTTGTTTCCGATTTAAACGTGGAGGCCATCTTGTTTTTCTTTGTGCTTTCGGGCTTTAGCATTGGATTGGCGCAAAAAGGAGAATTGCTAAACAGTCGGGCAGCAACAAATGCCTATTTGTATAAAAGGTTCAAAAGGATTTTACCGATTTACGTAATTGCTTTGGCTTTGGCTGCTCTTGTTGGTTTGGTAATAAATTCCCTCGAAAAAGAAAGTTACAGCTTAACCAATCTATTGGGAAACATCCTCTTTTTGCAGACAGCAACCGGTGCGACCCACTATTGGTTCAGTCCTTATGGGCAAAACGGCCCTTTATGGTCTTTAGCTTATGAAATGTTTTTCTATGTTTTATTTCCTTTATTCTCACTGCTGTTATTAAAGTTCAAAATATTCAAAACCAAAGCGATTGTTTTTGTTCTTTTAATTTTATGCGCTTTTACTTGTATTGCTGTCAATAAGTATCTTCTTTTTATCCCGCCTTTGGCATTTTTATCTTTTTTTATCGTGTGGTGGGGTGGCTTCCAAATCGCTATTGATTATTTAAATAGAAAGCCTGATTTTATTTTCTGGGGAATACTTTTGATAATCTGTATGGTACTTTTAGCTTTGCAACATTGGATACCCTCAACATCTATCATAGAAATCATTAAGGCATTGCTGATTGCTTGTTTTTTATATGTAGCGCTATTTTTTAATTTACGTTGGACTGCGGTATTAAAAAACAGGTTTAAAAATGCTGTAAATGTGGTGTTTAATGCAATTGGCCATGGGAGTTATGCGTTATATGCCCTCCACTATCCAGTATTTATATTGATGAGCTATTTTGGGATAAAGTGGATATACCAGATCATATTTATTTTTGCTTTGATAGGTTGCTGTATATTTTTAGAAAAGACACTCACTAACAAAAAGTTTAAAATACTTACATTGAATTATATGCTTATAAATCGCAAAAGAATTGGGTAAATTTAAATCAGCGGGTAAGGAAGGGGTATTCATTTTTGTGTTGGGCGTCATCTATGCCATCTTGAGCAAAAATACCGTACTGACCATCAGCGCTATATTGGTGCCTTTTATCTTGATGAGGTTGGTTTGGCGAAAAGGAGATTCCCCAATTTTATTTGTGGCCATGTTGCTTCAGTGGACAGCAATAACCGTGAAGGTGTTCTATGCAAATTATGTAGGGGAAGATTTTGTTGATTTACATACCTATCCCAAAGAGATTTTTACCGCTTTTTATTTGGGTTTAATAGGTCTTATTGCTGTTGCATTCGGGATTAACTTAGCATTGCGAGGGCTGAATATAGCCGATAAAGACAATTTCGAGTTTGACAAAGACGATTACAATTTCAGCAAACTTACTAGGGCTTATCTAATTTGTTCCGTTGCCTACCCCATCTTATTTGCCCTTTCATTTACGTTAGGAGGCTTGCAACAGCCCCTGAGTAAGTTGCTTGAGTTTAAATGGGCAGTGTTTTTTCTGTTTATGCTTTATTCCTTAAAAACGGGACAGTATAAAATATTTATTTTGGTAGCTTGTTATGAGATAGCTTTAAGCTTTACGGGGTATTTTTCTGCTTTTAAAGATTACTTTTTTGCGCTTTTCATAGGGATGTCTATGGTATTCGGGAACAGATTTAAACCTAAACACGTTTTCCCGATGTTACTGATTATCTCTCTGGGCACTTATTTTCTGATGATTTGGCAGTATGTAAAGCCGGAGTATCGGAAGTTTCTTTCAGACGGGGTGGAGGCGCAAGTTTCGGTAAGAACTACTGGTGAATCACTGAGTAAATTGTTTAATTTAGTTGCTGATTCGCCGCCCGATGCGATAAAGAATGGTTTTGAATATACCGTGAACAGGTTAGAGTATATCGATTTCCTTTCGGCGGCTATTTCTCAGGTACCCGCAGTTATTCCACACACCAACGGCGATTTATGGGGCGGCGCATTTGGGAGAATTTTTAAGCCACGGCTATTATTTCCCAACAAAACGGCAATCGATGATTCGGAAAAAGCCTCCTTATATACTGGGCAAGAATTTTATGGAGCAGACCGCGGGACTTCTGTTAGCTTAGGCTACTTTGCAGAGAGTTACGTGGATTTCGGTATGATAGTTATGCACCTTTCGTTGCTGTTTTACGGTTTTATTATTGGAAGCATTTACAAATACGTTATTCACAGTGCCCCAAATCATATCATTGGAACTTCACTAGTCTTTCCTATGTTTTTTATTATTTTTAATTTTGAAACTGCTTTAGATAAAATTGTGGGCGCAATCTTTATGTACCTGATTATCTATTTTATTGTCAATAAGTTTTTACTGAAATCATTTTTAAATTATGTAAAATAATTTGGAACAACAGCTAAAGTAATAAGCGAATTTAAAGTATTGACCACGAAATCCCATAAGTTTCTTCGATTCGTAAAGAAACAGGTTAAATGTTTGTTTTGAATGAATACCATAAAGAAAAACAGGGTATTAAACACTATTGAATCTCCATAAATTAAATGAAGATCCTCCATGTTAATGCTTCTTATAAACCTGCCTTTGTTTACGGAGGAACTACGGTTTCAGTAGCGGAATTATGTGAGTCCTTCGACTCCGCTACCATTGACGTTATTTGTAGTCAATTGATTTTCAATATCAAAAAGCAGAGCCGTTTTGTCCTACTGAGTCCTTCGAAAACTTCAGGATAAACTCAGTCGAAGTACCCAACACACCCCTTCGTCCGATAGCTATCGGACTCCGCTCAGGGTGACATCCCTTATTTTTGTGGCAATTTTAGAGGTTTTCTTCAACGTTATTTTATATTAATTTATGTGAAATGTGGTACTGTACAAAAAAGTGTATTAAGCCTCAGGAGGACATCCTTTTTAGTGTGAATCGTAAAGTTTCTCTCAACGTCGTTTCATATTGATTTATATAAAATTTGTTAGACCTCAGGACGACAATCAGGAGAGATAAGAGAGAATCAAGATATTGATTATACAGTAAAATGTTTCTTATATTTGACTATTGTTATAACTATGGAAAACTCACATTTGCAAAAATTAGTAGAAATGGCACCAATGCTGTTCAGCAACTCCGCAAAGCAAGATTAAGCAAAGGTTTGCCTTTTATGATCAACACGTCTGAAAAAGAATGCTATTTAGAATATCCTGACGGAACAATCAAAAAAGTCGTGGTTTCAAAATCTGGGATTGAATTTGAAGTTTTACAAGTTCTTTCTATTAAAGATGCACAAAACTTGAGAGAAACAAAGACAAAGAGCGGAGATATGAACGAGAAAATCAAGCGTTAGGGGAATTAACTCAACCTCATCCTTATTCCCAGTCTCAAGTCCTTTTTTAATAAGAATATTGACAACAAATACGATATACTCGTGGCCTAAAAATTTTAAAATAGCCTAAAATTTTATAAATTTACATTATGGATATCATGGCCGAAAAAATTGAGCTCATTAAACAATTATTAGTTACTAATGATGTTTCGGTCATTAATAGCTTAAAATCCATTCTTAAATCTTCAGTTAAAAGTGCTCACGATTGGGCAGATCTTCCTGATGAAGTTATTACTGACATTCAAGATTCATTGAGGGAAATTCAAAACGGTGAAATAATAACCCATACCAAAGCTAGAGAGACCTATCAAAAATGGCTTTAGACCTACTTTGGTCACCTAAAGCTTTAAAAAGATTTCTTGATGTGATAAGCTACCTTGAAAAAAACTGGGGAGACAAGGTTGTGAAAGATTTCGTTAAACGAACCGAATTATTATTGCAGGCATTGGTCGTCCAACCCAAAATGTTCGGATCCGTATCTAACATTTACGATATAAGAGCGGCTGTTGTTACCAAGCATAATCTGATGATTTATAAAATTGTAAAAGATAAGATTATCCTTTTAACATTCTTCGATACTCGGCAGCACCCCAAGAAAAAGGCTAGAAAATCTTAATTTATTTTTCATTTTGAAAATCCTCCACATCAATGCTTCTTATAAACCGGCTTTCATTTATGGAGGACCAACGGTCTCGGTAGCGAAATTATGTGAGTCCTTCGACTCTCCCGATGAGAAATCGGGACAGGCAACTCAGGAAGGCTTCGACTCTCCCGACGAGAAATCGGGACAGGCAACTCAGCCTGACAATAAAGAAAAGATTGAAATTAGCGTTTACACCACGCTTGCCAACGGCAAAGAAGAACTTCCTTACAAAAATGGAGAAATAAAAACAGTTAACGGTGTGAAAGTTCACTATTTCAAACGCATCACTAAAGACCACAGTCATTTTTCACCTAGCTTTCTTGTCCACTTTTGGAAAAATGTCAAAGCTTTTGACATCATCCATATTCACGCTTGGTGGAACTTGGTTTCTGTCGGTGCCGCACTCATTTGTGTGTTAAAAGGAAAAGAATACATTCTGTCACCCAGAGGAACGCTGAGCAGCTATAGTTTCTACAACCGAAAGTCTTTGTTAAAAAGGCTATTTCATTTGATGATTGGAAAACCTATCCTAAAAAAGGCTATTTTTCAAGTCAGCAGCGGGAAGGAGAAACAAGATATAGCGGCTATTTTGGGAGCCTCTTGCAAAGTGCAGGTGATTCCTAACTTTGTGGAATTAAACGCAGCCTGGGCCCAAGATTTTTGTGTAGATGTAAACCATCCAAAAGCCGCACTTTTGTTTTTCTCTCGGATTGAGGAGAAGAAAGGCTTAGAATTTTTGTTGCATGCTTGTGCGTTGTTATCCATGCCGTTTCATTTGAACATAGCAGGGTCGGGCGAGGAGCGTTATCTCGTTGAACTGAAAAACTTAAGCGAAAGGCTAAAGATTGCTCAGTACATTACTTGGTTGGGTCAGGTCGCTTCTGAACGTAAATTTGAGGTGTTAGCAAAGTATGACCTATTGATACTCCCCTCCTACGATGAGAACTTTGCCAATGTGGTGATCGAAAGCTTAGCCTGTGGGACGCCTGTGTTGCTAACTCCAAAGGTTGGTTTGGCTGATTATGTAGTTAAAAAAGAACTGGGTTGGGTGGTGGAACAAGATGCTAAGCTAATCGCCGATGAGTTAGAGACAATATTTCGAGATAAAAAGACTCAACTAATGGAAATGAGCGTGAAAGCGAAGCACATCATCAAGCAAGATTTTGCGGAGGATACGTTAAGAAATATTTATGTTGAATTTTACCAATCCATCGTTTTTAAATGAGCCAGTATAAAGATTACAGTTATAGCGATAGCCTTGCAACACATGCCCATCAGTACCTAAGTAAGCCGATAATCTCCTATTTAAAGAAGGGCAAGTCTGGAAATATATTGGATTTAGGTTGCGGGAACGGCGCATTGGTAAATCTGTTGTTAAGCGAAGGGTTTGAGGCTTACGGTACGGATGCTTCCGAGCAAGGGATAACGATCGCTCAAAAAAACCATCCGAATCGCTTTGCGCTACAAAACCTCGACAATGAGGGCTTGCCAGATCATTTGGCAACCATTCCTTTTAAAACAATTATTTCCACTGAAGTGATTGAGCACCTTTATGACCCAAGGGCATTTATCGACTTTTGTAAAAGAATCCTGACAAAAAACCCGGATGGAGGGCAGATTATCCTTTCTACCCCATATCATGGTTATCTAAAAAACCTCAGTTTAGCGATAGCGGGAAAGTGGGATAGTCACGCAAATCCTTTATGGGATGGAGGACATATCAAATTATGGTCAAGAGAGACTTTAAGTGAGTTACTCCAAGAGAAGGGATTTGTAGTTACCGCCTTTATAGGTTGTGGTAGAGTTCCTTATCTTTGGAAATCAATGATTATTTGCGCCAGATTAAAAAAATGAATACAGAACTAAGCTTTATCATCATTACTTTTAATGAGGAAATGCATTTACCGAGGTTGCTAGCTTCCATTGCTGAGTTAAATGCTAGGGTTTGTATTTTAGATTCTGGAAGTACAGATGATACGCTTAAAATTGCTGAGAGCTTTGGCGCAGAAGTAGCCTTCAATTCTTTTGAAAACCATCCTAAACAGTGGGATTTTGCGCTGAACCATTTTAAAGTGACCACTCCTTGGACTATTGGCTTAGATGCTGACCAAATTGTAAGTCGCGAATTATTAGCGCTCCTCATGAATTTTAAGGACGACCATTACAGAAATATCAATGGCATCTACTTCAACAGGAAAAACATTTTCAAAGGTAAATGGCTGAAATATGGAGGCTATTACCCATTCTATCTGCTAAAAATGTTTAGAACTGGTAAAGGCTTTTCTGATGTTAGCGAAAACATGGATCATCGTTTTATTGTTGCAGAGCCTACGCTGATTTGGAAAAACGGACATATTGTTGAAGAAAACTTAAAGGAGAACGACATTAGCTTTTGGATTGCTAAACATAATAAGTACAGTGATTTAGTAGCAGATGAAGAGATAGAACGAATGCATGCCTTAAGAATACAGAGTCAGAAAGCTGATTTTTTTGGGAGTCCTAATGAAAGGAAAGCTTGGTTCAAAAAAATATGGTGGAGTTTGCCACGGTATTGGCGACCATTTTTTTATTTTACTTATCGCATGATTTTTAAATTAGGAATATTAGACGGTAAAAACGGCGTGATTTTTCATTTTTTACAAGGTTTTTGGTTTAGGTTAGTGATTGATGTTAAAATAGAGGAGCGGTTGAAAAAATCCCAAAATGCAAATCAATAAAATCCAGATTCGATTTTTTGTGATCTTGGTTGCAGGCTATTTGTTGTTCAGCTATTTTTTTAAATTCTGGATAGGCTTGTGTGCTTCTGGTGGATTATATTGGGCTTTCGCTGATGAGCATCTTAATTTCATTAGCGCTTACCGTCATCTTTTGATTGGCGGAACCGGGCTAATTTGTGATATTTTCGGATTGACCTATCTTTCCAACGATACCGCAGTAAGGATAGTTGGCAGAGGTGGAATTAAAATTGTTTATAGTTGTTTGGGTTTTGGAATCATCAGTATTCTAATGGCATTGGCCTTAGCTGTGCCTTATCAGAAACTGAAAAATAGAGTGATTTTTCTTTTGACTAGTGTAGTCTTATTTACCCTGTTGAATGTGATTCGCCTTTTTGTAGTTTCTTATTATGCACATTACGCAAGAAAAATGAATTTAGACCATCATCTAATCTTCAATGTTTTTTGCTATCTATTGATCTTAGTGGGAATATACTGGTGGATACGGACAAGTATAAAATATAGTACATCACATTTATATGAATAAACCAACCGTACAATTAAAGAAAAAATTTGACACCAAAGATTTTGATCACGGTGCATCTACCCTAAAACAATTGCTTTGGTATTTTACCAGTGCAATTTTTTTCCGTTCTGGACTAATGCCGGCTTCTGTGGTTTTGGTTTGGATACTAAAATTTTTCGGGGCTAAAATTGGGCAAGATGTTAGGGTAAAGCCTTATATCCATATCAAATTTCCGTGGAAATTAGCGCTTGGTGACCATTCTTGGCTAGCCGAATGCTATATTGAGAACTTAGCCCCTGTAATTATTGGAAAGAACTGCTGTGTTTCGCAAAACGCCACTTTAATGACGGGGAATCACGATTATAAAAGTACTGGCTTTGATTTAATTACCAAACCTATAGTGTTGGAAGATGGGGTTTGGATAGGGGCGAATGCGATTGTTTGTCCGGGTGTGGTAGCGCATAGTCATGCTGTGCTAGCTGTTGCATCGGTGGCCAACAAAGATTTGGAAGCTTACTCTATTTATCGGGGAAATCCGGCGGTTCTGGTAAGGGAGAGGGGTTTGAATTTTGAAGGAGAGAAGGGTTGAATGAATGAATGAATGAATGAATGAATGAATGAGTGAAGGAGAGAATGAATCAACAAAGTATTTAAGAAGTTCATTAGTCATTAGTTCATTAGGCTTGTTGAGTGGAGGATTTTAAGAAGTTCATTAGTCATTAGTTCATTAGGCTTGTTGAGTGGGCGAGTTTAAGAAGTTCATTAGTCATTGGTTCATTAGGCTTGTTGAGTGGAGGAGTTTAAGAAGTTCATTAGCCATTGGTTCATTAGGCTTGTTGAGTGGAGGAGTTTAAGAAGTTCATTAGCCATTGGTTCATTAGGCT
>JBBSTQ010000112.1:0-9430 GCA_038235745.1 Sphingobacteriales bacterium | reverse complement strand
TAACAAAAAGCAAACAAATGGAATACAGAATAGAACATGATACCATGGGCGAGGTTAAAGTTCCGGCAGAAAAATACTGGGGAGCACAAACCGAGCGTTCAAGAAATAATTTCAGAATTGGACCAGAGGCATCTATGCCTATCGAAATTATACATGCTTTTGCTTATCTAAAAAAGGCAGCGGCCATGGCTAATGCCGATTTAGGGGTGTTAACGGCAGAAAAAAAAGATTTAATTGCTAAAGCTTGCGATGAAATTTTGACGGGAAAGCTTGATGACCAGTTTCCGTTAGTGATTTGGCAAACCGGCTCTGGCACCCAGTCAAATATGAATGCCAACGAAGTTATAGCCAACCGAGCGCATGTGATGAGCGGTGGTTCTTTAACCGATGAGAAAAAAGTTTTGCATCCGAATGATGATGTAAATAAGTCACAATCATCAAACGATACTTTTCCAACTGCCATGCACATTGCTACTTATAAGCAAGTGATGGAGGTTACGTTGCCAGGTTTAATGCTTTTGCGTGATACCCTGACCAAAAAATCTGAAGAGTTTTCCGAGATTGTCAAAACCGGTCGAACCCATTTTATGGATGCTACGCCGCTTACTTTAGGTCAAGAATTTTCTGGCTATGCACAACAAATTACCAATTCAATTAGAGCCATCAACAATGCTTTAGAAGCGGTTAAAGAGTTGGCTTTAGGTGGTACTGCAGTTGGTACAGGCTTAAATACCCCAAAAGGCTATGATTTTTTAGTGGCAAAACATATTGCCACGTTAACCAAATTGCCTTTTATTACTGCGCCAAATAAGTTTGAAGCTTTGGCGGCGCATGATGCCATGGTAGAAATGTCTGGCGCATTAAAAAGAGCAGCTGTCTCCTTAATGAAAGTGGCGAATGATATCAGAATGTTGAGTTCTGGCCCACGTTGTGGAATTGGCGAGATTATCATTCCTGATAACGAACCAGGTTCTTCAATTATGCCGGGTAAAGTGAACCCTACGCAGCCAGAAGCCTTAACTATGGTTTGTGCGCAAGTGATGGGGAATGATGTAGCGGTTTCCATTGGTGGTTGCACCGGTCATTTTGAATTGAATGTTTTTAAGCCTGTAATAGCATCAAACGTGTTGCAATCTGCCCGTTTAATTGGGGATGCTTGCGTGTCGTTCAACGAAAACTGTGCAGCTGGTATTTTGCCAAACTTGCCAGAAATTCAGAAGCATTTAGAGAATTCTTTGATGTTGGTAACGGCTTTAAACCCACATATCGGTTATGAAAACGCCGCCAAAATTGCTAAGAAAGCACATAAAGAAAATAAGACTTTACGTGAAGCAGCAGTTGAATCTGGCTTATTAACTACCGAACAATTTACTGAATGGGTTAAACCAGAGGAAATGGTGGGTTCGTTGAAGTAGATATTGATTAAGCTTACGGAGCTTTCAAGCTTCGTAGGTTTAGTTTTAAAACGTTTTTAAAAACGTCGGCATGTCGAACGGCAGTGAGACATCTCACAAATAGGTGTCAAGTACTAAAAGTAGACTTTGCTTGTGTGATTTCTCCTTTCGTCGAAATGACGACGATGAGAGAGATTTTAACTCAATTAAAATTGTCCGGTTTCCATAACGACAGCTATCAGGACAATCCCTAACGCAACCTTTCTCACGAAAAAAATGAAGTTCAAAAATCAAATCTTAATCTGTTCATTCATTACCGCTCTGTTTATGTTGGCTTCCTGTAAGTTCAATAAAGTAGAAACCTCAAAAGGCGAATTCTTCTTGCAGGGCAAATGGGCCGAAGATTCTTTGGAGAACGAAGGTCAGTTGGTCTCCTACCAACGCTTTGATTTTACTTTTACCTGCGACTCTTTTTACGCCGTTATCCATAATTTCTCAAAAGCCGACTTACAAGGAGGGCAATGCTATAATAAAGGGATGTGGAAAGAATATGCGAAAGGTTACTACAAAATGATAGGCGATAGTTTAAAATTCGATGGTAATTTTGTGGATGCCGAGTTTAAATACAAAACTCAAGGCAGTTGCTACCGCAGCGGTAAATTTACCGACTCTTTTTTGATTGAAAGCAAAGCTGATAGCTTGGTCGTTTTAAAAAGTTTACAAGCAGGAACCACGCATCAGTTATTGCTCAAAGAAAGGTTGATCTGTAAGTAAGGGTATAACGAGTGAAGCAAAACCCACTCGTCTTTTCCGCCAACAACATCGTCCGATAAAAAACTAAAGAAAGAACTGTCGAAGCAAATGGTTAACTCCCTTTTGTTCCTCTGATCATTTTCTCCAAACCATCCCACATTTCATCTGTCACAATTTCCAAACCGTTAAATTGCCCAGCACCTTGCAACCATTCGCCGCCATCAATAGTAATTACTTCGCCGTTGATGTAACCCGAAAAATCGGAGAGTAAATACGCAGCAAGGTTAGCCAATTCCTGATGGTCGCCTACTCTTTTTAACGGAACTCTGTTTTTAAAATCGAACTTTTCCGCCATTTCCCCTGGGAGTAACCTGTCCCAAGCACCCTTAGTAGGAAACGGTCCTGGCGCAATGGCGTTGCACCTAATTTGGTAATGACCCCACTCGGCGGCCAAAGATTTTGTCATAGCCAAAACACCGCCTTTTGCACAAGCCGATGGCACAACATAGCCCGAACCTGTAAATGCATAAGTGGTCACAATATTTAAAATGCTTGCAGGTTGTTTTTCTTTGATCCAATGTTTACCAAAAGCCAAAGTACAGTTTACTGTTCCTTTTAAAACGATATCTATAATGGTGCTGAAAGCATTTGCGGATAATCTTTCTGTAGGAGAGATGAAATTGCCAGCTGCATTATTCAATAAACCATCAACGCTTTTAAATCGCTCTAAAGTTTCTTTTAAAACGTTGTCCACTTGGTCTGCATCTCTAACATCGCAGGCCACTGCTAAAACATTACCGCCTGTTTTTTCTTCCAACTCTGTAGCCGTCTTTTGCAGAACGTCCAACTTTCGCGATGTAATCACCACATTCGCGCCAAGTTCTAACAAATAGGTGCTCATTGCTTTGCCTAACCCAGTGCCACCGCCGGTTACAACATAGGTTTTACCTTTTAACGCATCATCTCTTAACATTGGTTGGTTGTACATTTTAGATCGAATTGGTTCATCGAAAGATAGCGATTATTTTGTTTCAACTTAATGCTTTTCAAAAAATATTGACGATTTTTTTTAAGTTGTGCTTGTGAAAAACCTAGATTTCTCTGGGTTCAAAAAATCGAATAATCTAGTTTTTGTCAACAAAATGTTAAGGAACAAAAAACTTAAACGATGTGGCTTGGTACTTGCCAAAAAATGAATAACCCCTTTAAAACAGTCGGCAAATATTTCCATGGCTGATTTAAATCGAGACATTAGTTTTAATCATAAAAATAAAAATATGAATCAGGTTATTTTATTAGAAAAACGCCCTAACGGCGAACCAAAACAGTCGGATTTTAAGTTTGTCAAAGAAGACATGCCGAGTGCAAATGATGGAGAGATCTTAGTGAAGACTTTATATGTATCGGTAGATCCGTATTTGCGTGGCAGAATGAGCGATGCAAAATCATACATCCCACCGTTTGAATTAAACAAACCGATACAGTCAAGCATTGTAGCAGAAGTTACCGAATCCAAAAATCCAGATTTTAAAGTTGGAGATTTTGTAACTGGCATGTTGGCTTGGAAGCAGTTTCAAGTGGTTGATGGTAAATCGCTGAGTAAATTAGAATCAAACGGTGTCGAGCTTTCTGCGTACCTAGGTATTTTAGGAGTGACAGGTTTAACCGCTTATTTCGGGATGACTGAGATTGGAAAACCTAAAAAAGGAGAAACCTTGGTTGTTTCTGGTGCAGCTGGAGCGGTAGGTTCAACCGTTGGGCAAATTGGGAAAATTTTAGGATGCCATGTCATTGGAATTGCCGGTACGGATGAAAAGGTAGAACTATTAAAATCTAAATTTGGCTTTGATGAAGGAATAAATTACAACACGACGGATGATATGAGGAAAGCCATTAAGAAGCTTGCGCCAAACGGGGTAGATGTTTATTTTGACAACGTGGGTGGCGAGATTTCTGATGCGGTATTAGCAAACATCAACAAGTTGGCGAGAGTGCCGGTTTGTGGTGCAATTTCATCCTACAATGACACAGAAGTGCCAACCGGTCCTCGGGTTCAACCCATCTTAATTAAAAACAGTGTGTTGATGCAAGGTTTTATCGTGAGCAATTACGCTGATAGATTTCCGCAAGCATTAAAAGAACTGAGCCAATGGCTTAAGGATGATAAGTTGCATTATGCCGAGACCATTGTAGATGGTTTTGAGAATATTCCGCAAGCATTTATCGATTTATTCAGCGGTAAAAATAAGGGTAAAATGGTAGTCAGTGTTTAATAAATAAACAATCTCAGTTGGCAACGGTTATATTATTGATTTAAAGAAAGTAGAAAATGTTAAATTTTGAATTTAAAAATCCCACCAAAATTATTTTTGGAAAAGGGCAGATAGAAAAAATAGCGGATGAAATACCCGCAAATGCTAAAGTTTTAATGCTTTATGGAGGCGGAAGCATTAAAAAAAATGGTATTTATGAGCAGGTAAAATCTGCCCTAGGCAATTTTGACGTTGTAGAATTTGGTGGAATACCCGCAAATCCCGAATACGAGATTATGATGGATGCTTTGAAAATCGTAAAATCAGAAAACATCACTTTTATGCTGGCAGTTGGTGGCGGTTCTGTAATTGATGGCACAAAGTTTTTATCATCAGCGGCTCTATATGAAGGGGATACCCCTTGGGATATTTTAAAAAACGGGATAAAAACTGAAAAAGGTTTGCCGTTTGGTACAGTGCTTACCTTGCCGGCAACAGGATCAGAAATGAATTCGGGTTCGGTAATTACCAGAAGAGAAACGCAGGAAAAATTAGCGATGGGCGGGCCAGGATTATTTCCACAGTTCTCTGTTTTGGATCCCGAGGTTGTACAATCTATCCCGCAAAGGCAATTGGCCAATGGCATAACGGATGCATTTACCCATGTTTTAGAGCAATACATGACTTACCCAACCGGTGCTACTTTGCAAGACAGGTTTGCAGAAAGCATTATGCAAACTTTAGTAGAAATTGCCCCAGTTATTACCAACGATCCAGCTAATTATGATGCAGCAGGTAATTTTATGTGGTGCTGTACTATGGCGCTCAATGGTTTAATTCAAAAGGGTGTGCCAACCGATTGGGCAGTGCATGCTATGGGACATGAGTTGACCGCACAATTCGGCATTGACCACGCTAGAACTTTGGCTGTAATTGCACCAAGCCATTACCGTTTTAATTTAGAAAGTAAGCGAGAAAAACTCGCTCAGTATGGTAAAAGAGTTTGGGGTATTACGGAGGGAGATACAGATGCGGTTGCAAAAGCAGCAATTTATAAGACTGAAGAATTTTTTAAATCTTTGGGTATCGATACCAAGCTTTCTGACTATACCAACGATTACGAAGGAACAGCAGAAAAGATAGCAGAAAGATTTACAGAAAGAGGTTGGACAGGCTTGGGAGAGCATAAAACTTTAAGCCCAACTGATGTAAAGACAATTGTTGAGATGAGCTATTAGTTCAGCTAAAGGCGGAAAGCTAAAAAGCTTAATGCCCTTGGGAGATAAACAAAGGAATGTGAGATTCTAAAAAAAAACCTTAAAAAAAAAGACCCATTGCTAAAAACAATGGGTCTTTTAACTTAAATCAATTCAACTTTAAACTTTTAAAGAGCTGAAAGTTTTAAGGATTTTTATGGTAACAATACACCATCAATTACATGTACAATACCGTTAGTAGTTTGAACATCAGGAATTGCCATGTTAGCAGGCGCAGAGTTCCCTGGGCCTTTAACGGTTAAATATCCATTTGTGTAAGCACCCAAAGTAACATTAGAACCACTTAATGCTGGTAGGTTGCCTGCAAAAAGTTCAGATGTAAATTTACCACTGCCGTTGATCACATGTGTTAACAAAACTTTAGTAACAGTAGCTTTATCAATTTTTCTGATGTCAGAAGGTTGGTTGATTGCAACACCTAAAAGTTTCCCCAAATCCTTAAATGCTTGGTTGGTAGGTGCAAAAACAGTGTAGTTAGCATTTTTATCTGCTAAAGCATCTACTAATCCAGCGTATACCACTGCTTCAACTAAAAAGCTCAACTCTGGGTTAACGAAGCCTTTTCCCTGTGCAAAAAATATTGCTGTATTTGCAATATCAGCACCAGATGCTAATAAAACACGGTCAACTGCGTGTACTGTTCCGTTTTCTGCTTTTACATCAGTTGCAACTATTTTAGAGCCGTTTACAAACTTATCGCTTCCACGAGTAATGATTCTTTTTGTAACAGTTGCACCTAATAAAGAAGGCATTGAAAATCCGTTTACAAAAGAAGCGTCTTTTGTGTTTCCGTTGTTCACATGGTAAAGCAATACATTAGTTAAAAATGGAGTTTGAAGTGCGTTCAAATCTTGTGGGTTAACCAATCCAATTTTCGAAAAAGCTTCATTTGTTGGTGCAAATACAGTGAAGTTTCCTTCAGAACCTGCCGCAGGGTTTCTATTGGAAAGTACGCCTGCAACGCCCCCTTTAATTGCCGAAGCTTCCAATTGGCTAAAGCCAGGTAAGTTTACTGCAACTTGTGAAATTGTTTGCAACTGGTCTTTGTCTTTTTCACAAGATGAAAACACCGTTAATACTGTTGCCAAGAATAATGAGGCAATTACGTTCGATTTTGTTAGTCTATTTTTTTTCATGCTAATTTGTTTAACTTCTATTTGTTTAACTTTTACTATTTAATTATTGATTGTTGTTAGGAATATACGAACGGCGTGTCACTTTAGTTTTTACTTTTGCAAAGTAAATAATAAATAAAACCGTTGGCTAAACTTTTTTCGTATGTCCTCAAAAATGAAGTTATTTATTATTAAACATTGAAACAAAAAAACTGTTAAACATTAAATTAAATCTTAAAACAAAAATCAACATGCGAATATTTACTACACAAACAATCTTAACTACATGCCTTGTAATAGGTACAAGTATCAGTTCTTTTGCCCAAACACCTTTAAATGGTTTTATGCAAGGTAAAAAAGGCGGGGGGATTACATTCTCCGGAACCCATGAACATTATAAAAGCGCTTATTTAGTGCCGGTAAACTTAGAGCCGATTCCTATTTACAACGAAGTAACTGTAAATAGTTTCAGTATTTATGGAAATTATGGTGTTACTGATAAGTTAGATCTTATTGTTAACGTTCCTTTTATACAAGCAATAGGATCTGGAAATCCACAAGTATTACAGGGATTAGGGTTTACCAATAAGAGAGAAGGCGCACAAGATCTTACAGCTTTCGCAAAATATGAATTTGCTAAAGTAGGAGATGTGTCCTTTCAAGGAGGTGCTGGTATCACTACACCTTTGAGCAATTACGCTGTTGAACCAAGTTTAAACTCTATTATTTCTATCGGTAACCAAGCAACTACATACAATGGTATTTTAATTGGTCATTTTATGGATAAAAGAGGATTCTTTATAACCGGTCAAGCAGGTTATAGTTTTAGAACTACTGAAGTGCCGGATGCTGTTTTAAGTGAACTGAAAATTGGTTTTGCTGCATCTAGATTTTACATCGCTGGCCAAGTTGGAAATCAAACATCTACAGGCGGAGTTGATATTTTAAGACCAGGTTTTACGGGTTCGTTCCCAGCCACAAAGGTTAATTATACAAAAGTTGGCGGCACAATCTACACTCCACTTGAGGAAAACTTGGGTTTAAGCATAAGCGGCGGTGGTATTGTTGACGGTAGAAACGTAGCGAAATCTTACTACGGTTCTGTTGGAGTTACTTACAATTTTATAACAAGACCTATAACGAAATAAAAAAGCTAAAGGCTTAGAGCCGAAAGCATAAATTGCGACATACTAATTCGAATGATTCGGATTCGACGTTTAAAGCGGTATAAGTTAATGAAGGCATCCCTCAAATAATTATTGGGGGATGCTTTTTTTATAGCTTTTTTTGCAGTTGGTAGCTTCGGTAAGCTCTAAGCATTTCTGCGAAAATTATAATAGGCATCAAGATGTTTCCGAGGTTTGGAGCCTGTATCAAATAACTTAAAAAAGAAACAAAGCCAAAAGAGAAGGCCAAGAAAATAAACCTTGGTATAAGCTGGCAGTAGTAAATAATAATTCCTGCTTTCTTTGGAATGGCTAATAAAACCGCACTTGCCGGTAAGCTTAGCCAAACGATAACAAATAAAAATCGCGAAAATACTTCGTTTATTGTAAAAGATTCACTGGTAAATAAAGATTGTAGCTGCAAAACCCCTTGCTCAAACATGAAGAAAAACGACAGTACATCTAAAAAAGCAAAAACACGAAGTGTCCATTTCATGCCGCTAATATAGCTTATTTGCAGTTTTGTGCAATCAAATCATTGGCATCCTCAAAACCAATATTTTGGATGAGATGCCAAATTTTGCAAGCAGCTTTTCTATCGCCTTGCTTCAACATTTTATTGGCCTCTGCTAATTTTTCAGCAACCAACTCGCTATCAAATCCTAATTCAACTTTTAGCCGATTAATTTCTTGTTCATTGCTTTCGTTGACCGTTCCCTCTCTTCGGTTTTTATAGTAAGATGTAACTACGTTCTCCAAATCTTGCCTTATTCGGTATAAAGCAATAGCTTTTTCAATACTTTGTGCGGATTGATTATCGCAATTATAGTTTTTAAGCGCAAACGTTACTGGAATTATGACTTCTGAGTTTTCATCATAATTTTTCGGAAGTACCCATTTGTTACTGGTCAGTTCCATCAGTCGGATTGCTTCATCATCCAAATCTATCCCTAACCCGTCTTTCACTTTAACATCTAAAAGCTCACTTTTTTTGTTAAGCTTAAAAGAAACTTTGATGGTTGTCTGAATGCAGTTTTGCTTTGCGTAAGCTGGATAAACCATGTTAGCTTCTAAAAATTGACTCAGCGTTTCGCCACCGTTGTTAAAAACTGGTTGTTCTGTAACCAAAAATAAGGGTAACAAACTGATTAATAATGTTTTTAAAATTGTGATAGTCATAGGTTTTAAACGTTTCGTAGTTAATATTATTGGATAACAGAATTTAACTAAATTGATTTAGTATAAATTTCAAAATTTGAGTCTACGGCAAAATCAGATCATCTTTTTAAGTTTTAGAACGCCAAAACTGATTTCTGTGCCTCTGCCAATTTCTAAAAACACATTTTTGCCCTCTCCGCCGCTAAATATTTTTGTGATTTCTTCTAAAGACAACTTTGTGGTTTTCGTAAAATTGACCGAGATTATTTCATCGCCTGGCAACATACCGAGTTCTGCCCCAGCAGACCCCTCGTC
>JBBSTQ010000111.1:0-9567 GCA_038235745.1 Sphingobacteriales bacterium | reverse complement strand
TTCACCAATACCGTATTTCATCCAAGTTTCGCCTTCGGGTATGTCCATCATAAAGCTTCCCTCTAAAGGAAAATGCCCTCTACCGTAAGCTTGCGCTCTAGACTTTACCTTATTATCCGCACACCATTTGCTAAATGTGTTGGAAAACCTTTCTCTAAAAATCTCTGCTTTGGTATATTCAAAATCATAACGCATCCGATTGAGCATTTTTTCCATTTCTGGACTAACATCTACCGCATAAGTCAGGTTAACGGTATTACCCATTCTTCCTGTTTTAAACAAAATAAATGGCAGATATGGATATAAATCATAGCCTCTACGCTTTTGAAATTCAGCCATCATATCGCTGTTCCAATTTGCGCCTTCCATTTCTAAACTATCAATAAAAAAAGCTCTTACATCTGGTGCCAGTGGGCCAATTCTATTTTGGATACTATCAGTAATTCGATTTAGATATTTGTTGATCGCTTTTTCATTGTAATGGTTAAGCACAGGACCTCTGCCACCCGGAGCGCCTTGTATTACTTTCATAAAACCATCTATTTTAACTAAAGCATAAATGGCAAACTTTCCTGCTGGTAAATTTATTTTCAAAACATCATCCACCACTTGGTTTTTGATGTTGATGACTTGATCCATACTGGTTAACGGATCTGGAACTAATTTCAATTCTAAAAGCTCCATTTCTCTGCCGCTGTACGGGCTTAATGTAGCTGGATCAGCTTCTTTATAAATATCGAATAAGGAAAACGCTGTCTTTATTGGTCCCTCCAGTTTTTTTACTGCAGTAACCACAACTTGAGCTCGCTCCTCCCCTTCTAAAAACTCAGCACCAAAAGGAAAACCTGTTCCTGCTAAAAGATCGCAGGTCATGTCTAGTTTTTTAGCCTCCTCTAAAGTGAATTTTAAAAGATCTATCCACTCGTCGCTTAACCATTCAATAGATGGAATGCCCATATCATCTGTATTTGACGGAAATGAGATCGGGTTGATTTCGACACCGCCAATGCCGGCATCTTTTAATAATTTGAGTTCTCTGGCTAATTCGGATTTTTCTATTTTATTTCCATTCCACCACCACCTTACAAACGGACGATAGTTTGAGGTGGGGTCTTTAAATAATTTATATAGATCACCCTCAAAAATATCCATTAACGTATTGGAAATCGACTTAGAAAAAGCGTTGCCGTTGAGCATTAATAAACTCGCAGCAGAAAAAATTGCACTTTGCTGTAAGAAAGATTTTCTTTTCATAGTTCTTATTTTAGGCGTAACGATTTTGTAAAAGATCCTTCATCCATAAATTTAATCTCCACTGCTCATCTCTTAAAGAAGTGGTTCTATCGCCCTTTACTAAATATGGAGCTGGGCCAAATTCGGGAGTAATGGTAATTGGTCTTTGATTAAACCTCATTTGCGCTATCCATTCATCCCAAATTTTAAGATGAGCATTTAACACTTCCTCATACTCGGGGTATGCGGGATCCCAAACTTGTGAAGCCTGAGTGCTACCAACCCTTGCATGAATATGTTTGGCATGCTTGATAGCGCTATTCACGGCATTTTGTTGATCTTCTAACAAACTTTCTGAAACACAAAACCAATGTGAAACATCAAAAGTTAGTTTTAGATCTGGATTTCTAGCTAAAACCGGAGCTACTACATGTGCTGCGTAAGACCATTTATTTCGATGTGTCTCTTGATAAATAGGCGTTTGATACTTGTCTTCCATCTGATTACAAATGGTTAAGCATTTGTCAATTTGATACTTATCAAAAAACTCTCTGCCAGTTTGGGCACTAAAAAACAATGGTTTTTTAAATTCGTTTCTGATTTGCATGAGTGCATCCAAATCATCTTCTAGTTTTTGCAGATACGTATCAACATCCTTATAAGGATCAATTACCGCCATTACAATAGCAAAATCCAACTCATAAAATGCTAACAATTCCAAAACACGGGCGTCATCTCGTGGTTCGCCAAACGGAAACCATTCAATACCTGCAAACCCAGCATCTTTAACCTGTTTTAAAAATTCATCCCAAGGGACATTCTCAAAACCCCACCGCGGACACAAAAACTTAATTGATGAACCCATTTGTTATGATTTATAAATCAGCGGATTTTGCTCTTCATTGTTCAGCAAATCACCAATCTTAATTGTTTTTAAATAGGCATCTGGCAAAATGTTGGGTTCGCCATTAAAGGTATTTCCATCTGGCATGTAAGCACAGGTCATGGCTCTTCTGTTTCCACAACTCATATTTGCGCCTGCACCATGTATGGTTAAACCGTTGTGGAAAGAACAACTTCCGGCTTTCATACTAGCAGAAACTGATGCTACTTGTGCAAATTGCGGATAAGCTTCAAAAATGCCATCCATATTTTTCCCTATTCCTTTATTCTCGTAGGTGGTTTCTTTGAATGAAGCGGGGATAAAGTATAAGCATCCGTTTTCTAAAGTTGCATCATCTAAAGCTACCCAAATGGATAGTGCTCTTCTATCAGAGAAAGACCAAAATGGCGTATCTAAATGCCAAGAAGTTGGGTTTGCCCATGGTTTTTTAAATAAAGCTTGGTCATGCCATATCCTAATGCCGTCGGCACCAGAAAGTTGAGCGGCCATTTTACCAATTCTCTCGTCGATCATGATCTCTTTTACCTTATCATTGGTTTGCCAAAGATTAAGGAGTTGATCAAAAACTTTAGAAAAGTATTCTGAGTCTTTGTTTATGCCATCATCTTTACCTACAACAGCTTCCTTGCCCGGCATTTTTAAGCCTTTTCTTTCCACAATAGCTTCTGAAACAGCTTCACGCCACTTCTTCAGTTCTTCTGTTGACAGGAAATCTTCAATTACAATAAATCCATTTTCTTGGTAAGATTGAATCTGCTCTTTTGTTAATTCACATTTCATTTTTAAATATTTTTAGGTTGAAAACATTTATTGTAGCTTGTTTAGATTTATAAAAATCTAAACACTTATTTGTGTACTGCTTTGATCGTCTAAAAAGAGCACCGCATTGGGGTGAGTTCTTAAATGTGTGGACGGAAATCTATCGCTAACCTCCTCGTTTAAAGTATGGTAAACGGCTTTAGCTTTTTTCTCTGTTGGTACGGTGCAAAATGCAAAAGGCGCTTGAAGCAATGCCGGTAATGTTAATGTAAGTGCGTGTGTAGGCACTTGGTCAATATTTGTAAAACATCCATCGTTAACTTGTTGCGTTCTGCACTGTTCGTCCAAATCAACTCGTTTTACTAAATACGGATCGTTAAAATTAGCAACATGTGGATCGTTAAAGGCCAAATGGGTGTTTTCACCAATACCCAAGCAAACAATATCTGTCGGGAATTTGATCAATAAATTGGCGTAACACAAGCATTCGGATTTATAATCTGCCTCATTTCCGTTGATGTAGTTTACGCTGTTGAAAGGTGCTTTACCAAAAAGGTGTTCTTTTAAAAAGTTGCCGAACCCTTGTGGTGCATCTGCCGCTAGGTTTACATACTCGTCCATGTGAAAAGCATTAATACGTGACCAATCAATTTCTTTTTTTAGAAGCGATGCGAAAAAATCATTTTGAGAAGGTGCCGCTCCAAAAATGATGTTCACAAAATCTTGTTTGCTCAAAAGTTGGTTTATCTTTTCGCTAACAGCGATGGCAACAGCTTCGCCCATTAAAGTTCTATTCTCGAAGACCTTTACTGTTAATTTGTCTTTTATAAATTCTTTCATTTAAGTTCTATTTACAATGTAAAATCTGATGATCTATAAACTATATTCCCGTTAACTATCGTGATTTTTATATTAATGTTTTCATCAAAAATCAGCACATCGGCATCTTTACCTGCAGCTAAACTTCCTTTTGAGCCTTCAACGCCCATAATGGTAGCAGGAGTTTTGGATATCATCCTTACGGCATCTATTAATGGAATATCAGCCATTTGAACCATCGTTCTAACCAACCTGTCTGTTGTGGCAACGCTGCCCGCAAAAGAAGATCCATCAGGCATTTTAGCCACACCATTTTCAACAATTACTTTTAATCCGTTTTCTTTGTTTCCAAGTATGCTGTCGCCTTCTGGCATTCCCGCCGCTCGCATGGCATCTGTAATTAAAGCAATACGATCTGGGCCTTTTATTTTATACACCAATTTTAATAAAGGTGGTGGCACATGAATTCCATCTCCAATAACTTCTACATCCATAGCATCAATAATGAATGCACTTTCAATTACGCCTGCGTATCGGTAAGTGTTACGTCTGGATATCGTTGACATTGCCGAGTAAAGATGGGTTGCCAAAGTATATCCATTTTCAACAGCCTCTAAAACCTCTTCATAAATGGCATCTGTGTGTGCAATGGCCGCAATAATTCCGTTTGCTTTTAAGTATTTACCCATATCAACAGCACCGGGCAATTCTGGCGCAACACTCCAGCGTTTTATATCTCCTTTCGCATGGGCAATTATTTGTTTATATTCTTCAACATCAGGGTTTCTAATGTATCTAGGGTCTTGAGCGCCACTTTGACTTAAAGCGAAATATGGTCCTTCAAGATGTAAACCTATAAACTGTGCCCCTTTCGTATTCTTAGATTGTACGCTTCGGTATAAATCAACCGCTTTTAGCAAATCTTCTTTTGCACAGGTAAGTGTGGTAGGCGCCATTGCGGTAGTACCGTAAGCAGCGTGAATTTCTGCAATTTTAAGATAGGCCTCTTCGGTGCCATCCATAAAATCATGCCCACCGCCGCCGTGGATATGCATATCTATAAAGCCGGGGGAAACATAATTCCCTTTGGCGTCAATTATTTCGTGGTCAGTAGTTTCAACATCAACCTCACTAACAAGCTCTATTTTGTCGCCACTTATCAAAAGCACACCGTTTTTTATGATACGATAGGGTGTGATGATATGACCGTTAATTATCTTAATTTTTTTCATGTTTCTCTTTTTACAATCGATAAATTGTATTTTAAACTTGTTAAGTTTATGATATAAGTAGATTAATGGCTTAGTTAAAATAGAGTTCTCCAAAAAACTCAGGTAAATGAAAATCCGGAGCATCAGCATCAATGCTATTCCAAGTGTAAAAGTGTTTTTGTGGCAAATCATCTCCACATTTATAAAAATTCCCCAATCCAATGAGCTGATGTAGCGTTTTTAGCTCGCTGTGCTCAAAAGTTTCAATTGGTATGGTTAAACTGATTTGCCATATATATTTAGTAAAGTTGCCAACAGGGGCAGTTTTAATTTTTATGTATGTTTTAATTTTATTGATAGCTTCTGCAGTTAAAGAAGTTCTATCTGACCGCCCTGTTCCGTAAGCCATTCGTATAATTCCTACGCAGTTTACTTCTAGGTTATAATATTTTTTTTCTGAACCGAACGATACAAAAAACTCAACACAGTTATCTTTATTTACTGGTCCGTTCGTTTCATAGGTATTTACTTTAATTACATCTTCTGCAACCTCATATTTTAAAAAAATGGCTGTTCCGTTGTGCGCTATACTAAAGCTTGTTTTACAATTGATTTTCTGATTGCACCACGGTTGCTGATTAATTTCATTTGTAGGGAAAGTAGACAGCAAAGCTGCCACTTCTTCCATATCAGAATTAGTATTTAATTCATCTACTAATGGTATAAATAAATTTTTCATTTGATGATTAAACCTTAACCTTTTAAATGGCTTTTTTATTTTTTAATGTTTGTAAATATTAAAAATCACACAATAATCCCTCTTACCCAGTCACGTCAATAAAGCAGTGATTGCTAGTTATTAGTTTGGATGTCAATAAATCTTA
Organism: Sphingobacteriales bacterium; assembly: GCA_038235745.1. Taxonomy (GTDB): domain Bacteria; phylum Bacteroidota; class Bacteroidia; order Sphingobacteriales; family Sphingobacteriaceae; genus Pseudopedobacter. The sequence goes on along the minus strand of JBBSTQ010000111.1, from coordinate 3,757 downwards.
TTGTCAGGCTACTATTGTAACAGTAACAACACCAATCGTATTAAGAGAGAGCCCGTCTCCATGGACATGACTCTCTCTGTAATTCTATTTCTGAATTCTAAAAACCTGGGTTATTAGGTAATAAATTCGGATTTAAATCTGTTTCTGCTAAAGGGATTGGAAATAACAAATACTTATCAGCAACAGTTCTGTTGAAAACTGCAAGCTGTCTTTGCTTGTATCTTCCTAGTCTTAATAAATCAAACCTTCTGTGACCTTCAAGACTCAACTCCCAAGCTCTTTCTTGTACTAAAGCATCAACAAAAGCATCTCTTGTTAATACACTAGTCAATAACAGGCCCGGAAGATTTGCCCTTAGTCTTACTGCGTTAATTCCATTTAATTTATCAGGATCAAGTGGATTTATCTCGTTTAAAGCCTCAGATTGCAATAATAAAACATCCGCATATCTTGTAATCAAGACGTTATTTCTTGCATTATTGGTCTGTCTTAACGGATCCGAAAATTTAAGATAATAAGCATTTGATGCACTCGGATTTTCTTTTGCAAGAGTTAAAGCTTTTCTTATATCTCCAGGTAAAAAAGAATTTGTAAAAGCATTTTCAACAACAAAAGATCCTGTACCGTTTAAACCAGCAGGTAAGTTCATACGCACAACTATATTTCCAACGCTTGGAGGTAAATCAAACTGTACAGAAAAGATGTGTTCTTTATTGTTTTCTTTAGTCACATCAAACACATCAGCGTAAGAAACTAAGCTATAATAGCCAGAATTAATCACCTTGCCAGAAGCAGTTAAAGAATTTGTATAATCTGTTGCTTCTTTTGCAGTGGTTGTTGCTTTAGTCAAATAAACTTTTGCCAATAACGCAGAAGCAGCCCCAGTTGACACGCGACCTTTAGCATTTGCAGGGATTAAGTTTTCTGCGGTGCAATTGGCTTCTGCATATTTTAAATCTTCAATAATCTTACTGTAGATTTCTGCAATTGGAGTTCTACTTGGTTTTATGCTAGCCAAATCTGTTGTTGGAGCTAAAATTAATGGAACTTCGCCAAAACTTCTGACCAAATCAAAGTAAGCCATTGCTCTTAAAAATGTAGCGTTACCAACAATGTTATTTCTTCTGGTAACATCCATTGGGATATTAGGCACATTTACAATTACATCATTAGCTCTGTTAACCAGAACATAAGAATTGTTCCACCAGTTACCAATTTCGCCATTGCTTGCATCAAAAGTTTGATTGTACAAGTTATCACGATCAGCTAAAGTGGCATTTACCCTTAATAAATCACCGCTCAGTTCAGTAACTAACCAACTTGTTCGCCCAAAATACTGCTGAGGTTGCAGGGCACCAAAGGCACCGTTCAATGCAGCATTTGCATCACCTTCAGTTTTGTAAAAATTGGCATTGCCAATAAAATCATAAGGTTTCTCTTCTAAAAATTTTTCACAAGAGATCATGGTGATGGACATTAGTCCGGCCATTATTACAATATATTTTTTCATTTGTTTAAAATTTAAAATCCAACTTTTAGACCTACGATAAACGTTCTCACATTTGGATAAGCGTTATAATCTGTATTTAAGCTCAAGTTACTACCACCAAAAGAATTCACTTCTGGATCATAGCCACTATAATCTGTAAAAGTGTAAAGGTTTTGAGCTGTAAAATAAATGCTTGAAGACTTAACAGTTTTAGACATTGATTTTAACACTGGAATTTTATACGATAAGGAAACTGTTTTTATCCTTAAAAAACTTGCGTCTTCAACCACGTCACTAGTTACACCTGTACTTCTTCTTAAAGTACTATTCACTTTTGGAAGGGTATTGCTAGTGCCCGGACCAGTCCAGCTGTTGATCACACTTTTTAGTTTGTTAGTATTTACCGTACCTGACTCAATTTCGTACCTGTTTAAATTAAGCACATTTACACCTTGTACTCCTTGAAGAAATACGTTCAAATTAAATCCTTTAAAACCGAAGTTGTTGGTTAAACCATAAATAAAATCTGGTTGCGCCTTACCAATAATTGTTCTGTCTAAAGAATTAATTGTTTTATCATCATTTGTGTCAACATAGCGTGGATCTCCAGGTCTAACAGGGTTAGTGATTCCACTAGCTGTGATTTCTGCTGGAGTTTGCCAAATACCTTGGAAAGTATAGCCGTAAAAAGACCCAATTGGTTCGCCAACCCTAAGCACACTACTACCTGGGTTTGCGCCAGGAAACACACTAGTACTTAAATCGCCAACAAAACGCTGGTATTCTCCGTTTAAATCAGTGACTTTGTTTTTGTTAAAGGAGATGTTTGCATTGGTACTCCACTGGAAATTTTTACCATCAACGTTGACAGTGCTTAACCCAAGCTCTACACCTTTATTTTCCACGCCACCAGCATTTATTAAAGTAGTTGAGTAGCCTGTACTTCTAGGAATAGAAACCTGTAACAATAAATCACTGGTTTTTTTATGGTAATAATCTACAGTGAAGATAACCCGGTTTTGCAGAAATGCTGCATCTAAACCAACATCTAAAGATGCAGTAGATTCCCAAGATAAATCTTGATTAGAAATATTATCTGCAGCAATACCAGTTAATCTAGTTGACCCTGTAGTGTATCTTTTATCAGAATATCTTCCTAAAGAAGAATAAGGATCAATCTCTTGGTTTCCTGTTATACCATAACTGGTACGTAATTTTAAATCACTAAGAAAACTAAGGTCTTTCATGAAATCTTCTTCAATAATTCTCCATGCAAATGCAGCAGAGGGGAAGTAACCCCATTTATTATTAGCTCCAAAAACAGAAGAACCATCAGCTCTCATTGTAAAAGTGAACAAATACTTTTCCATTAAGCTGTAGTTTGCTCTTCCAAAATAAGAAGCTAGGCTTTTTCTAAATCTGGAGGAAGACGGCACTTGGGGGGTGGAACCGATACCGATGTTATCCGAACCTAAAATGTTTGTAAAGAAGCCTCTGTTAGACGCATCGAAATTAGTATTGTCAAATTGCTGAATAGATAAACCAGCTAATAAAGTAAGAACGTGGTCTTTACTGAATGACTTGTCGTAAGTCAAAAAATTCTCATTTATCCAGCTGTATCTATTTCCAGCGCTCCTAGTTGCAGTTCCCTGCCCAGCAGCTAAGAAAAGATCTGTAGGCAAATAGAAATCACGGGTACCGTAATTTAAATCAACGCCACCGTTCACTCTCAATTTTAAACCCTTAATAAATTCATATTCCCCAAAAATATTCATCAAGCTTCTTAGGTTTGCGTATTTATTATTCACCTTTTGAGCATAGGCAACTGGATTTCCTATGTTATTATCTGCGTAAGGCGCCGGTCCATTCTGAAAAGTATACTCTCCTGTAATAGGATTAATAACTGGTATAGCAGGATTAAATCTTAGCGCATCTAAAGTCACACTTCCCGCACTACCACCTGGCGTATTTACCAAAGCTCTGTCTTCATCAGTACGAGAGGTTTGAGTGTTAAAACCCATTTTTATTTTCTCACTGATTTTTTTGTCGAGGCTGTATCTTAACGTCGCTCTGTTAAAACCAGAATTTAGCACCACACCTTCTTGCTTTAGGTAATTAAGACTTAAGCTATGTTGCGTATCTGTGTTTCCACCTGAAATACTTAACTGGTAGTTACTTATCGGCGCTGAACGGAAAAGTTCATCTTGCCAATCAGTTCCTGTACCTAAAGCATCGATTTGTGCAGTTGTATAGGCAGGCGCTCTTGTA
>JBBSTQ010000110.1:0-9597 GCA_038235745.1 Sphingobacteriales bacterium | reverse complement strand
TTTTCATTTCTTCTGATTCTTTAGTTGCCATAATGTTTTTTATTTAAGATGTATGATAATGCTGATATAAAAACAAGAAAAATGCCAAAACTCACATCGTTCTAAGGTTTATTTTTTTTGCATATAATGAAATTTTTTTTAGTCATCTCACAACATGCATGTAAATATTAACCGTCAGTTTTACAATGTTGCAGAAGCTGTAGGCTTTATAAGTCACTTGACTGGACAGATGGGTTCATTATGATGTAAAAAATTGTTAAATATGCTAATGATGCCTATATTAAGATTAGGTTTATTATTTTCGCAAAATAATTATCGTTTTTATGGAAGAATTTGAAGACAGCCGAGCATCTAGAAAAACTAAAACTATTTACGTTTCAACGGTTATAAGTATATCCTTAGTTTTACTGATGGTAGGTTTGCTAGGGCTCATCATTGTTCACGGGAGGAAATTGTCTAACTACGTTAAAGAAAACATAGTGTTAAACGTAATCATTAACGAGGGCACAAAAGAGGTCGACGTTTTGCAACTGCAAAAACAGATTGAGAAAAATAACGTTGTAAAATCTACCCAATATATCAGTAAAGAAATTGCTGCCCGTAATTTGACCAAAGATTTAGGCGAGGATTTCATTAAGTTTTTAGGTTATAACCCGCTACTATCTTCCATTGATGTTTACATGAAGGCTGATTATGCGAACAACGAAAATATTGAGGTTTTGAGTAAAGATTTGAGTAAAAACACAATGATCAACGAAGTGCGTTACCAAAAATCTTTGGTTGACATGATCAATCAGAACATAAAAACAATCTCTATTGTGATATTGGGCTTTGGATTTGTGTTATTGATTATAGCAGTGGGTTTAATTAACAACACCATCAGATTAGCTATCTATTCGCAACGTTTCTTGATTAAGAGTATGCAACTAGTTGGCGCAACCAGAGGATTTATTCGCAAACCATTTATCAACTATGGTATTTTGCATGGATTTATCGCCGGGCTAATAGCAGTGATTTTATTGGTGCTTACCTTATATTTTGCACAGCAGCAAATCCCAGAATTGGTAATTTTAACCAACTATTATGAATTTGGCTTGGTGTTTTTAGGTGTAATTGGTGTGGGGATTTTAATCTCTTGCTTAAGCACTTACTTTGCTGTTACCAAATACTTAAAACTTAAAGTTTACGATTTATACCGTTAATATTATGGCTCAAAAACCTTTAAACCCCGCAGATAACAACACTGCGCATTTTGTTTTTCAAAAGCAAAATTACATATTAATGATTGCCAGTATTGTAGTGGTAATTATCGGTTTTATATTGATGAGTGGCGAAACTGATATTTATAGTTTTACCAAAATAGTTCTTGCACCTATTGTTGTAATAGGTGGGTTTATTTTGGGATTCTTCGCTATTCTTAAAAAGAGAACAACACAATAGATGAATATTTTCGAGGTAATTGTATTGGCCATCATTGAAGGTCTTACGGAGTTTTTGCCGGTTTCATCTACCGGACACATGATTATAGCCTCGTCTTTGATGGGCATCCAATCAGACGATTTTGTTAAATTGTTTACCGTCGCTATACAACTAGGAACTATTTTATCTGTTGTGGTGCTTTATTTTAAAAGGTTTTTTAGATCTTTTGATTTCTATTTTAAGTTGCTGGTAGCTTTTATTCCTGCAGTTATTTTTGGTTTGCTTTTCAGCGATAAAATAGATGAATTGTTAGAAAGTCCGTTGACTGTTGCTGTTTCGCTTTTGTTAGGCGGTATCATTTTGCTTTTTGTAGATAAGTGGTTTAAGGATGCCGATATCGATGATGCCGATAAAATAAGTTATCCTACCGCTCTAAAAATTGGGGTTTTCCAATGCTTGGCGATGATCCCCGGTGTTTCTAGGTCTGGCGCTTCCATTGTTGGCGGTATGACGCAGAAATTAACCCGTAAAGCCGCAGCTGAATTTTCTTTCTTTTTGGCTGTGCCAACAATGTTTGCCGCAACCGCAAAAAAAATCTACGATTTTTATAAAGATGGGCATACCATTTCACCGCAGGAGATAAACATTTTGTTGATTGGAAATGTTATCGGCTTTGTGGTTGCTTTAATTGCGATAAAAACCTTTATCGATTTTTTAAGTAAGCATGGTTTCCGCGTGTTTGGAATCTACAGAATTGTTGTGGGTGCTATTTTAATTGTGATGATTTTAAGCGGACATAGCTTAAAAGTGATTTAGTGCATGAGCGAGGAAAATTCAAAAAAAATAACCCGAAAGTTCAATTTTACGCAAGGTGAGGTTTTATTGCTAAACAAACCCTACAGCTGGACATCTTTTGATGTTGTTGGCAAACTACGCAACTCATTTAAACCATTAAAGCTAAAGGTTGGTCACGCTGGCACTTTAGATCCTTTAGCAACCGGCTTGTTAATCATCTGCACTGGAAAATTGACTAAGCAGATTGACACCTTTCAGGCTGAGGAAAAAGAATACACAGGTACTTTCACTTTAGGTGCTACCACTCCATCCTACGATTTAGAAACAGAAATTGACCATAAATTCGACACTTCTGACCTTACGGATGAGCACATTTTAGATAACTGCAAACACTTTATTGGCGATTTAGAGCAATATCCGCCTGCACACTCGGCGATAAAGGTAAATGGTGAACGTTTATATTTAAAAGCTAGACGTGGCGAAGAAGTAGAACTAAAAACGAGAAAAGTTAGTATTAGCGAATTTGAAATTACGCGAATTGCCTTACCCGAAGTTGATTTTAGGGTAGTTTGTAGCAAAGGAACTTATATTCGTTCTTTGGCTAAAGATTTCGGAGAAAAATTAGAAAACGGCGCACATTTATCGGCGCTATGCAGAACGCGTAGTGGCAATTTTAAAATTGAGGATGCGTTTGAAATTATGGATTTGGTTGATCACGTGAGGGAGATTAAGCAGGAGGAAGGGTATATTTAGTTTTGAATGACTGAAGGAGAGAAGGATTGAATGCTTATCAATTTTGAATGATTGAAGGAAAGAAGGATTTAATGCTTGTTAATTTTGATTGATTGAAGGAGAGAAGGATTGAATGCTTGTTAATTTTGAATGACTGAAGGAGAGAAGGATTGAATGCCTGTTAATTTTGAAGGATTGAAGGTGAGAAGGATTTAATGCTTGTTAATTTTGAATGATTGAATGATTGAAGGATAGAATGCCTATCAATTTTGAATGATTGAAGGAGAGAAGGATTGAATGCTTGTTAATTTTGAATGACTGAAGGAGAGAAGGATTGAATGCTTATTAATTTTGAATGAGTGAAGGATTGAAAGCCTATTAGTTCTGAATTATTGAAGAAGAGAAGGATTGAATGCCTGTTAATTTTGAACGGATGGGTCTATAATAAAAAATATCACGTTTTATATTGGTATCCGCAAATCAACCTAAGCTACCGACTGCCGACATCTGACTACGGACTTTTCCAGAAAAATAAAAAATGCAAATTTACCATCATATAAAAAACTTTAAGCGTTTAAAAAATGCAGCGGTTACCATTGGTACTTTTGATGGGGTACATTTGGGGCATCAGCAAATAATCAAAGAATTGGTTGAGGAATCTAAACAGAGTGGTGGCGAGTCTGTTATTTTAACTTTTTTTCCGCATCCTCGGATGATTTTGAATCCAGAAAACCACGAGTTGAAGATGATCAATACCATGGCAGAGAAAGCGAATATTCTACACCAATTGGGCGTTGATCATTTAATAATTACTCCGTTTACCCGTGATTTTTCTAACCTAACCGCCGAGGCTTACATCAAAGAAGTTTTAATTGAGCAGATTGGAATGAAACAAATGGTAATCGGTTACGATCACCGTTTCGGCAAAGATAGGTGTGGCGGTTTAGCCGAGTTAAAGGAATTTTCGGAAGTGTATCATTACACCATCACGGAAATTGCGGAGGAAGATGTTAAGGAAGTCGCTGTATCTTCTACAAGGATTAGAACAGCGCTAAATGCGAGTGACGTGGACACTGCGAATGACTTGATGGGACATCCGTTCACGTTATCGGGGAAAGTGATTAAAGGCGATCAAATTGGTCGGACTTTGGGCTACCCTACCGCAAATCTATTTATAGAAGAAAGTTATAAACTAATTCCTTCTGACGGGATTTATGCTGTCACCGTTGAAGTATCAACATCCAGAAACAAAAATCAAGAACTACGCAACCCTTACCAACCAAAAAGCTTACACTCAGAAACAGTCCCTCAGGTTTTTAAAGGAATGGCTTATATCGGTCATCGCCCTACCATTAACGGAATGAGCCAAAACATTGAGGTCAATATTTTCGATTTTAGTGCCGAAATTTATCATCAAAACATTAAAATGAACTTTCTTCACTTCATCCGCCACGACGTTAAATTTGAAGGTTTAGAGAAACTTATTGAACAACTTGCTAAGGATAAATTGGCTACATTAGCATATTTTGAGCGTGAGTAGTTTAAAAGTTCATCCTTAAGCTTTCAACACAGCCTATCTAATCTATAACTAACATTTCACTATCTGCGAAATTTTCAATAAATCTTCATGATTCTAGCTGAATGGCAAACCAACTGAAGTTAACACCAAAAGCAGATCGTAAAAGAAAGAGCTTATAACAAAAAAAAAAGCCCCTTCCGGAGCTTTCAATTTATTTTATAACTTCTAGTGTCTCCTCGATAGATATATCGCCATGAGACTGATCCAGCACACATTCGCCTTCTTTTATGAGTAACAACTGTGGCGATTCATGATGAACTTTAAACAAATCCGCAATCTCGCTTGATATTCCTCGGTGGGCTATTAAATCTAAAAAATATGGCTTAACGGTTTCTGGCAAATCATCCAAATCCATATCAACTCTTTTTTTCGCCATCATACTAATGGAGCAACGAGTGCTGTGCTTAAATATAACGCTGTATCCGCTATCAGCTTTGATCGCTTGTAACTGTTCTATGTTATTTAATGGTATCCAATTCATGGTTTTAAAAATAAGTTTTTATCTACCTTCTTCAAAACCTTTGCCACAGGATAGTTAATCACGCTTTTTCCGTTGATGTTTACTTTTCTAGTAGAAAGCTTTAAACTGTTACCTAAATCTTGGTAAGGCTTCCAATTGAAAGTTGCAGGTTCTTTTTGGTTCTGCAACAAAAACTTCCACCTAATTATTTCGCCAGATTTATCGTTTACATATAACCAATACTGATCACCAGGTGTTAAACCGACCTTATCAAAATTAATGTGGATTACATTGCACAGCGTTCCGTCAATCGTTTCATTGGCTTTAATCTGCGTATTTACACCGTCATCTTCCAATTTTAAAGGCACCATCAACCAATAACTATCGTTGATAAAAGCAGCGTAAGATTTTTTTAATGCCTGCTTTGTTTCTGCTTCGTTCTGTAAAACGTTATCTATATAAACACTTCCTTCCTTTGTATTTACGTTGAATAAAGAAACGGTTTTTCTACCGCTCGCATCAGATGTCTCTAATCGGTAATTGCCTGTTTTCTTGTCCCAAAGATGTTTTCTTGGATTGCTTTGGACACCTTCTCTTTCTGGCGCAAAAGAAAACTCGAAATATCTACTTTTTTCAAATTTGGACTTTCCGCCTGTGGCTTCCCAAACTTTATCAATTACATTATCTTTGGTTTGTGCGTTGGAACAGGAGCTTACTATAAAACAAAGCAACCCATAAAGAAGAATTTTCTTCATAAATAAAATAATTAAAAAAAGAAGCGTAAAAGCTTAACGTCTTCCTCGTGACTCGGGGTATGAGTTATAAGCTGGGCATAACTTAGAACTGCAAGATTGCAAAACAGTTCCTAAAATCATTACCGAGAGCATAATAAAGATTATTTTTTTCATCTTATTGGAGTTAACGAATTGTATAGATAAACATTGTTACGTTATTTAAACAAATATGTTTCGGAACAAAATTTAAACAAATGTAAATATTTAATTCAACATGAATTAGCAAAGCAAAAACAATGTTATAAATTCGTTATAAAAGTGGCCATTTTTATTGCAGTTACTGCAGCTTCATCGCCCTTATTGCCGTGTTTGCCACCTGCCCTATCTAAAGCTTGCTGTTGATTATCGGTAGTTAAAACACCAAAAATAACTGGCTTTGTGTGTTTTATACCAACACTAGCAATTCCGTTAGCTACTGCATTACAAATAAAATCGAAATGCTTTGTTTCTCCTTGTATCACACAACCTAGGCAAATAACAGCATCTAAATCTTTGTTGCTCAGCATTAAATCTGCGCCAGCAATCAATTCAAAACTGCCTGCAACTTCAACGGAAACAATATTTTCTTCTTTTACTTGGTTCGCGATTAAAGAGTCGTAAGCACCTCGGTACAAAGCACCTGTAACTTCCGCATTCCAAGCTGCAACTACGATCCCAAACTTGTAAGGTGCGCCAGACGGGACGGTGGTATGCGAAAAATCTGAAAGGTTTTTAAGGTTTGAAGCCATCTTTTGAAATAAAAAAAGGTTAGCTATTTACAACTAACCTTTCCGTTCTATAATTTTATTGATTATAACTTACCCTCTGCTCTTGCAATGTACATTTCAATTGTACTAGCCGCAGCACTTTCTGGGTAATCATTTTTTATCTTTTTATACGTATCAACTGCAGATTTAAAATCTTTTTGCTCCTCGTAAACTAAACCTAGCTTTTTAAGATAGATAGGCGCTGCAAATAAATTATCTCCTTTAGAAACTGCTTTTTTATAAAACGTAATTGCTTGATCGTAGTTTTTCAGTTCTACATAAGCATCGCCTGCGCCACCTAATGCTTCTGGAGCAATAATTGGATCAGAGCCGTTGTACTGCGTTAAACTTTCAGCTGCTTTTTGGTATTCGCCTTTGTTTAAATAAGCAATGCCTACGTAATAGTAAGCTAGGTTTGCAGATTTAGTGTTGTCGTAATCTTCAATAATTTTCTCGAAGCCAGGGAAGTTTCCGTCGCCTTTAATGGCTTTGTCCCAGTTTTTTTGTTCCCAATATTGTTGAGCCTTGTACATTTGGTTTACCGCTTCTGTTTCGCGTGGAGCCAAGTAAAATTGTTGGTAAGCAAAAAACAATATGATTAAACCAACTATGGTTGCTCCAATAACAATAAGGCTTTTTTTGTTCTCTTGTATAAAATCACCGGTTTTACCCATTGATGAACTAAGGTTTGATGGTTGATCGTGTTCTGTATTCGTCATTTTAAGGTTCTATTAAAGATTGCAAAAATAGTGTTTTAGTTAAAAACAACAACCTATTATTTGAAATATTGTAAGTTAAACGCATTATCTGCATTTAAAGCGCACAAACGCAATATTTTTAAATATATTTTTCTTTTTTTTAAAGATAAAAACGCTTTAGCAAAGTTTTCAACTCCCGATTTTATAAATTAGCGGTATGTATCTTAAAAAAATAACATTGGTTAACTTCAAAAGCTATGACGAGGCCGAGCTTAGTTTTATAGCTGGTGCAAATGCTTTTACTGGCAACAACGGCGCTGGAAAAACCAATTTATTAGATGCCATTCACTACCTAAGTATGTGTAAAAGCTACTTTAACCCGATTGATAGTCAACAGATAAAACAAGATAGAGACCTTTTTATGTTACAAGGCGTTTTCGACAAAAACGAGAATGATGAAATGGTGGCTTGCGGTGTTAAAAAGAATCAGAAAAAGCAGTTTAAAAGAAATAAAAAAGAGTACCAAAGACTGGCAGATCATATCGGTTTGTTTCCTTTGGTAATGATTTCCCCGAATGACATTTCATTGATTTTAGAAGGTAGTGAGGAACGACGGAAGTTTATGGATACCGTCATCTCCTTAACGGATAGCGTTTATTTAGATGAACTGATAACCTATAATAAGACACTACAAAACAGAAATGCTTTACTAAAACAAATTGCCGATACTGGCAGATATGACCCAACTCTATTGGAGATTTTTGATGACCAGCTCATCAACTCTGGCACTAAGATATTCGCTAAGCGACAGTTATTTATGGAGGTTTTTACGCAAGTGTTTGACCAGCACTACAAGTATTTAACGGATGAAGCCGAAAGTGTTAAATTGGTTTATGAGTCTCCGCTGATGAATATTGATTTTAGTACACTGCTGAAACAGAACCTAGAAAAAGACAGGATTTTGCAACGTACAACGTTAGGTATTCACAAAGATGATTTGGTGTTTCAGGTACACCACAACATGGCTTTAAAAAAGTTTGGCTCGCAAGGACAGCAAAAATCGTTTCTGATTGCGTTGAAATTAGCTAAGTACTCTTTTATATTTCAGCAGAAAGGTTTTAAACCGATGCTTCTATTGGACGATATTTTTGACAAGCTGGACGACCTTCGCATTAAAAAGTTGATGCAAATGGTATCTGCCGATGATTTTGGGCAGTTGTTTATCACCGACACCAATACCGAGAGGGTTAAGCGTATCTTTGCCGAAATTAAAGTGGATTTAAACCTTTTTGAAATCAGCAACAGCATTGTAACCCATGAGTAGAGACAACGACAAAACCTTGAAGCAGGCTATGGACCAAATGCTTAAAGTTTACAAACTAAAGTACAAGTTCGACGAAACCTACGCGGTGGAATGTTGGGAAGCTGTTGTTGGGAAAGCAGTAGCAAACCGAACCAAAGAAATTTTTATTAGAGACAAGAAATTGTTTGTAAGGATTGAATCTTCTGTGGTAAAAAGCGAGTTGACGATTATGAGAGCACAGATTATTGCGGGGTTGAATGAGAAGGCTGGGTCTGAGGTGGTTTCGGAGATTATTTTTTTATAATTTTTTGATTGACGAAAATTTGAGGAAGTGCGATTATTGATAGTGAGATTTTTGGCTAAAGCCTTAATTAACGAATTTGTTATCCGTAGGCTGAAGCCCACGGCGATTGATTCTTATTTTTGATATTCTTCCCCTGCTTGGATAGCTATGCCGCTATCTTTAGCAGAGAGGGATTGTAGTAGTAAACCCCGTCATGTTGCGTGCTAACGTGGCACAGCCATCCCTTTGGGAACACATCTCACAGACAAGTGTGCATGCGGTAAGGCAACCTCCTTGTTCGTGAGCCCCTTGGTAGTTCAATAAATCAAAAAAACCTCCACCATTTTTACATGATAGAGGTTTTCAGAGCTTTCAGCATTAAGCCTTCCGCTTTAGGCTTTTAAAAATTATCCATTAGACAACGCAGCAGCACCACTCACAATCTCAGAAAGTTCGGTAGTGATTGCAGCTTGACGGGCTTGATTATAAGCTAATTTCAATTTCTTTAGCAAATCACCAGCGTTATCAGTGGCTTTATCCATTGCAGTCATTCTTGCGCCATGTTCAGATGCATGAGAATCTAAGACAGCTTTATACAATTGTAATTTTATATTCTTAGGAATCAGTTCTTCAACAATCTCTTCTTTTGAAGGCTCTAAAATATAATCTACTTGGTTTGTACCTGCGTCAGGTTTTTTATCAGCTTTTGGTACAGGTAAAATCTGCTCGGTAGTCAAAATTTGCATGGCTGCATTTTTAAACTGGTTGTAAATTACCTCTACTTTATC
>JBBSTQ010000109.1:0-9713 GCA_038235745.1 Sphingobacteriales bacterium | reverse complement strand
CTCAGTTCAACCATGGTAATGTCTCCAAACCTGCCTTGCTGAATAAAATCAGCAGCAGCTACGTAGTTTTTACCGCTTCTACGTTGTGATCCTATTTGTACAATTTGCTTAGATGCTTTCACGGCTTTCAGCGCTGCTCTATTATCCGACATTGTTTCTGCAAACGGTTTTTCACAGTACACGTCGCAACCTGCGTTAACAGCTTCAATGGTGTGTAAAGCGTGTTGAAAATCTGCAGTACTTACAATAACCGCATCCAAATCTTTCATTGCGTAAAGCTCATCGTTGTTTCTGCAAGCTTTAACATCATGTCCAATTAACCCCTTAATATGGTTCACACCCAAATCTCTGCGGTAATTCCATAAATCGGAAACACCTACAATATCAAAGTTTAATTCTTTATTACTTTTTAAAAAGCTTGGAAGTAAAGCCGATTTAAACCGATCAGAATAACCAACTACTCCTACCCTAACCCTATCGTTTGCACCGATGATGCTTCCGTAACTTTTCGCACTGAAACCCATTGCCCCAACGTACGTCCCTGCTGCTGCAATTGCAGAACTTTTAATAAATTTTCGACGTGAATTGTCCATAGTCTCTATTTCAATATTAATTTAAGTCCTTAATTTTTAAGCTTCTGAAAGAAACTCTATCTCCATGATCTTGCAATAGAATATGACCTTTTGGCGCCATCCCGAAGTTAGGCCAATCCTTATATTTACTTGCTGCTACTAATTCCAAAAACTCTTTTGAACCTCTAGTATAATCTAGAATTTTATAACCGTTCAACCAATATTCTATTTTATTATCTAGGTAAACCCTTATGATCCCTTGATTCCACTCGCCAATTTTCTTTTGCGATGCAGGGATTTTTTTTGAGGTAATTAAATCATATAAAGAACCCAATGTTCTGTTTCTGTCTTTACCGAGTTTTGCGTCAGGATGCTTTTCATCATCCAGAATTTGATATTCGGGACCAATTGCAGAACCTTTATTACCTTCTGATTCGGTTACAAAATATTTTACGCCACTATTTGCGCCTTCTGTAAGTTTAAAGTCAAACTTAAACTCAAAAGCGCCATATTGTTTTTTGGTTACAATGTCTCCACCGTTTGTAGATTCGGCTCCGTCAGCTTTTTGAACCGAAAGTTCGCCATCCTTAATTACCCAACCACTTGTTGGAAAGGCAGTTTTGTAAGCACCTCTCCAGTCTTCCACACTATTGCCGTCAAAAAGTAAGGTATATCCATTAAATTTCTCCTGTGCAGATATGTCATTTGGAACAAGGTTTACCACCTCAATATAGTCTGGCGCACTTGGCTTTAGGTTTTCTGTTTGAATTTTAATGTTGCGCCATTTAATTTCCTTACCTGGCTTATCATCTTTACCAATGGCGTGTACTTGTAACGCAATAAAGCCTTTTGGCGTTAAATCATCAACTAGGTTTGCGGTTGGCACCCCATTTACCCAAGTCCGTATGGAATTCCCGATGGCTTCAATGCGATATTTATTCCAAACTCCGTTTTTAAAAGCCCTTTTTCCTTTGGGATTTAATTCCAAGTTATACAACCAACCTCGTCTGGCTTCATCATAAATTCCACCGCTCCAAGCTCTTGCGGATGGATCAATCTCCATTTGGTAGCCATGTACCCTACCATCGCGGTAATCTGTTTTACTTTCACTCCTAAATTGCACCCCCGAATTCATAGCTGGATCAACCAAAAGTTCCAATTCTAAAATAAAATCGCCGTACTGTTTGTCGGTCGCTAAAAAAGAATTGGGTTCGCCCGCTTTGGTAATGCCCACAATTTCGCCGTTGATGACTTTATAATCAGCTTTTCCGTTGAGCTGTGTCCAGCCGGTTAAGTCTTTGCCGTTAAACAACGGAACCGGTTTTTGAGCGTTTGCAATAATTGCAGAGGATAGTAGTGATAACACTACCAAACTAAATTTTTTCATAGTCGTTCAGGAAATTGGTTTTTAATTGAACCGAATTTAGCAAAATTTCATTAGTTAACACACACGGTAACGCATGTTTTTTTGTTAGTTGCTCGTTAGATGTTCTTTTGATTGACATTTAGTTGATAACTGCCATAGTCAGCGATTGCCTCTGTTATTTGTTAAATAGAAACAACAACCAAACGCAGACTTTACTCTTTGCAGTAATAAATTGATTATGATCATATCAGGCTTAAAGCAACCCCTCAATAAACTCAATGAAACCAGCGTTTTGATAATCTGCAGAACCTTCGTGATGAAACACGATTTGACCTTGTTTATTCAAAACAACTGTTGTGGGCAAAGAACTTCCAAACATACTTTCCGGGATTTCGCTCGCCGGAATGTAAACGGGTAAATCAAATCCACCTTTGCTGATAAAGTTTACCGATTTTTTTAAATCTCCATCGGCGTCCACCATTAAAAAAATAATGTTGTTATTTGATTCATATTTTTTGTAGAGACTATTTATGCTAGGCATTTCTGCAATGCAGGGCGGGCACCAAGTTGCCCAAAAATTAATAAAAACCACTTTCCCTTTTAAATCCGCTAATTGTATACGTTCGCCACTCGCATTTGCGAAAACTACATTGGGAGCAGCATTTTCTAAATTGGTTTGCGCAACAATAACATCTTTTGAAGGGACACTCGGCTGAAATAATCCAACTTTCATTAAACCCTGAATTACGTAAGCTTTAACGTTTGGGTTAACAAGCATTGCCACAATAAACACAAGCATAGCAACAGTCAATGTATTAGAAAAACTGAGCCATTTTTTTTGCTTTACGGGATTGTTTTTCGGAGGCGTATTCGGCATCATTCTGTTAAAGTTTAAGATTTATTTTTTAATAAATTCTAATTTTTAATGTACAAAAACCACCCTCACAAACCGTATGTGAGCGTGAATAATTTAATGTTTAGACTAAACTAATAATAGCCTACTTTACTTTTATTAATTAAACTAAACCTTGCGCAAGCATGGCATCCGCTATTTTGACGAAGCCACCAATATTTGCACCTCTTTCATAGTTTACACGTCCGTTATCGTCTTTTCCATGTTCTACGCAGATTTCATGGATGCCTTTCATAACCGCCTTCAACTTCTCGTCTACCTCTTTACGGCTCCATGAATAACGTTGGGAGTTTTGCGACATCTCTAAACCAGACACTGCTACTCCTCCAGCGTTGGACGCTTTGCCAGGGGCGTAAAAAATATTTGAAGCATTAAATGCATTAACCGCTTCTGGTGTACAAGGCATGTTTGCACCTTCGGCAACATACTGGCAACCGTTTGTGATCAATTTAGAAGCATCTTCCAAATTTAACTCGTTTTGAGTAGCGCTCGGTAACGCGATATCACACTTAATTTTCCAAGGACGCTCTCCTGCATAAAATATAACTCCAGAGAAAGACTTGGCATATTCTTTAATTCTGCCACGTTCTACTTCTTTTAAATTGCGAATAAATGCCAACTTTTCTGTATCGATGCCAGCTGGATCGTATATAAAACCGTCAGAATCTGACATGGCAACCACTTTAGCTCCTTTTTCGATACATTTTTCTACTGCAAATTGAGCAACATTACCAGATCCGGAAACGACAACAATTTTATCCTTTAGAGACTGATTTTGCGTTTTTAAAATCTCCTCAACAAAATAAATCAGACCATAACCAGTAGCTTCTGGACGAATGTGGCTCCCACCCCACTCAGATCCTTTTCCGGTAAGCACTCCGGTAAATTCTCCTTTTATTCTTTTGTACTGTCCAAAAAGATAGCCTATTTCTCTTTTTCCAACACCAATATCTCCGGCAGGGATATCGATATCAGCACCTACATGGCGATAAAGCTCTGTCATAAAACTTTGGCAGAAACGCATCACTTCATTATCCGAACGTCCTTTTGGGTCAAAGTCGGATCCGCCTTTACCGCCACCCATAGGCAAGCCTGTAAGACTATTCTTAAATACCTGTTCAAACGCCAAAAACTTTAAAACGCTTAAGGTAACGGACGGATGAAAGCGTAAACCTCCTTTATACGGTCCAATAGCGCTATTCATTTGCACCCTATAACCTCTGTTCACTTCTACCTCGCCCTTATCTGTAAGCCAAGGAACTCTAAAAATGATAGCTCTTTCAGGCTCCACCATTCTTTCAAAAATTTTATTTTCTCTATAAATTGGGTTTTGCTCTAGAAAAGAAAAAATGGACTCCGCAACTTCGGTAACTGCTTGCAAAAATTCGGGTTCGTTAGCATTTCTAACCTTAATAATATTCAAAGGATCTTTCATTAATATATTGGGTTTTCTGAATTATACTGATCAATGTGAAGAGTAAAAATATCTTAATAAAAGACAAAACCATCTTTTTTTTGAAAAACTTACATACAAATGCTTAAGTAAATTGGTTAGAAAACAAGTTTGTTAAGCAATCTAAATGAGTAACGGTTTTTTCAATCGTATTTGGAAAGATAAAATCTATTGAATCAAATTAACCACCTCAAACTAATTCACTGATAAATAAGCAGTTAAATACTGATTTATTGACACCTTAAAAAAACTTCAAAATTTTATCAATTTCTTTTTGGAAATATGAATTTATACTCTACTTTTGCAATCCCAATCAACGACAAAAACACTGTTGAAGGTTGCCTTATAAAAAGGGAGATTAGCTCAGCTGGTTCAGAGCACCTGCCTTACAAGCAGGGGGTCACTGGTTCGAACCCAGTATCTCCCACCACTGAAAATCAAGGAGTTACATTAAATTGTAACTTCTTTTTTTTTGCGGTTTACACATTGGTTTACACAAACACGAATCTGTGTAAACCGGAAAACTTTGATGTAAACACTAAAATACTGGAACAATATCAAACAGGCCTTTCTTATTCAGTTTAGCTTTACTAAACAATAATTGATATTCGTACTGCATTGCGCAATTAAAACGATTGTATGGCTTTGCAAATCCTTCTGTTAACATAATCTCGTTAACGCATGAACCATCACTTAAAAACACATAAGCTAAAGTTCTGCCATAAGTATCATATTGATTTTTCTCTTGAATAATTAAACTAATATTTGCGCCGATAGGCGCAAACTCTTTCAACTTGTTGAAAGACAAAAGACCCAAATCCATTAAAAGCTGACCAGGCAAATGGCTTTCTCTCTCGTCTTGGACTAATTTTCTGCAACGCTTTATCTCTGGTGCATCAATTCCAAATAGCCTTATCTCCTCCTCTTCATTAGTAAAAAGATTTCTTACAATTATTCCATCTCCATCAACAACGCTAACGACATTAAGATGCGTTCTTAAGATAGTATTTCCTTTTGCATGATATTGCACCATAATACGCTAGTTAATTAGTTGACTAACAAAATGTTGAGCCTTAATTTTAAAGATAAAAAATATTTACTTAATTTTTAAAAACCATGGCAAGACAGACTGGCCCATTAAAGTATTCGGGTACTTTAGGAGACATCAGACACTTTAAAATTAAAAGTCTGAAAGGAGATTTTGCAGGATTGAAAGGTGGGCCATCCGGCGACCAAGTAAAGACTGGACCAGAGTTTAAACGTACTCGGGAGAACATGAACGAATTTGGCGGATGCGCAATCGCTGGCAAGTCAGTTCGCATCGGACTTTCTCAATTGATGAAACAAATGAGTGATTCCCAATTGCCCGGAAGGTTAACTGGAATTATGAAAAAAATCAATTTGGAAGATCAATCTGAAGCGAGGGGTTATAGAGCAATTCTGATTTCTACGCAACCGCAGTATTTAAAAGGAATTGGCTTTAATAAGAATGTAAATTTTGACAGCATCTTCTTTGCTCCTTTTACATTGGTTGCAACTGCCGGCAGAGACGGATCTACTTTAACTGTTGATGAGTTTAATCCGTTAAGCTTTGTAAATGCACCAGCTGGTGCAACTCATTTCCGTTTAATCAATGCAATTTCAGTAGTTTCAGATTTTGCCTTCAATGCGCAATCCGGAGCTTATGAACCAATTGATTTGGATTTGAATGAACTTTCAAACATCAGCTATTCTGATTATTTGGATTTATCTGCGCCAACTGCTACGCCAACGGTCGTAACCAATGCCTTACCTGGCACACCAACAGTTACAGCAGATGTTACCGTTTTGGGTTCTGTTGGTATTGAGTTTTATCAAAAAGTTGGAGTTAATTATTACCTTTTCAATTCTGGTAATGCGTTAAAAGTTCAAGACATATTTTAAATTCTGATAGGTTTAAAATGCAGAAGGCCTCGCAGTTTGCGAGGCTTTTCTTTTGCGTTCAAAATTACATATAGGTGCCTTACCTATTACTAATATTGGAAATGACGTAGAAATAAGGACGTTTAAGCCCTTATTTATTACCGCCTTATTATATCTGTAGGAAACAATCCTTTTAGCTTCATTTATAAGCTTTAGATTATTCAAATAAAGGTTTTCCAACTGTTCCAGTTTTTTGAGCTTTGCGATAGATTGCTCGAACATCAAACCATCCTCTTTAGCGTTAACGCTGGCTTCATAGATAATCGATTTTAAATCTTTTAGGGTAACGAAAATTATAACCGAACCTTTGTGGATTGGATGAAATGATTTTGCCCGCCAAAGCCCATAGCACAACCAATAATAAAAGTCCATCTGTTTTTCATCATCTGCGAGCAGGACAAAGCAATTAGGACAACTCTGTTTTAATGGCTTTCCGCTGTTTACTCCTTTGTTCAAACTGAAAAAATGTGGCTGGCGGTAGGTTTTGCCGGCTGAATGTGTCGAAATCTGTAATCGTTGCATAGCTTATCGTTAAAAAAATTGCTTGTTGCACAGCGCATATTTTTAAAAGAAAAGAGAAAAAAAACCGAAAAAAAAAAGAAAAAAGAAAGCCGAATAATTGGGGGCGAGGGTTAAAAAACAAAAGGAAACGGAATAAATGAAGGGCGGTGCGTTGGCTTGTGTTTATGCCGTAGTCTTTTGTTTTTTAAATAGCTTGGGGATGTGTGAGCCACCTAACTTTGCTTATTTTTTTATTTTTAGCTACGAGAATCTTGAAAAGGAAGAAAATGAAAAATTACAAAGGTAGGAAACCAAGGAAATATTAAGACACAAATACCCGGGGGAACATGCGCACAAATCAAATTATGCCTTTAAAAAAACGAGCGGAGGTAAAGGGTAACGTGGGGATGCTTTGAATGAAACAAATGCTCGGCGGTGAGTGAAAATGAATTGCTTTGCAGGGTTGGCAAAAGATTGCAAACTTGCAAAGGTTGCAATGTGCAAAGGGAAAGCAATTGTTTTTATCTGTGTTGTGGGTTTTGTGGAATGAAAAGTTGAGCCATTTTACCGCGGGTTGCTGTGGTTTGTGCAATAAATGAAAGCGTAATGGATTGTAGGTTAGCGAAGAGATTGTAGTATTTCACGAAATGAACGGAGCACCGGAAAGTAATGGAGCTGTAATGTTTGAACGTACCTAAAGCAAATGGGCATTAATAAACAGTAATTTAATTTTTGTAGCCTATTAAAGGGTGGGTGGGGGATTTGTGGCTTGTGCGGTTGGTGTGGGGCTATTTAACATAATGTCATTATAAGACAAGGCATCGCCCGTAGCTTTAGCGTAGCCTTTTCTGGTTGTTTTATAATGCCACATTATGTTATTTAGCTTTGGTTTGATGTTTTTGGCATAAGTTGCGAAGCGTGGGAATGGGGCAACGGCTTTTTGTAATGAGCGTTAGGATGGCTTTAAGCCACCGCAAGCATGAGGATTGCTTTGTGCCATGGTGTTGTGGGTTTTACAAAAAGTATGACAAAAACAGCAAAAGAAGGGATGGAGTGTATCAGCCTTTTGAATTTTACCACCTTCAAAATAGATACTTTATTACCCATAAATTTGTATCATGAAGAAAAAAAGAAGCGTAGATTTCTACACACTAGCATCAGAATTGACTGGCATTAAATTGAGACAAGAGGAGATACTACAAATCGAGGTAAACGAACGAGTGGAGTTTTACGCCACCTTTAACAGAATAATAAAAGCTACCGCAGAAAAACTGGGTACGGAGAACATTGATGAAAAACTCACTATGATGTATTGGAGTGAATTTATTCAATGTTTTGTAAAGTTAGAGCCTTTAAACAAAACTGACGATTATCCGAGATTTAGATCAGACGCTTATCCATGTGGAGTGATCAGTAAGATTTATCCTAAAGAAATTTATCTAAAAAAGCTAGCATTACACAACAAAGAATGGAATATCAAAGAATGAAAATTCACGGATTCTTATTAAAAAATAAAGCCTGACGCAGATGGCCAGGCTTAATGTTCTTTTTTTATAGTGCAGAACTAAAGCGAATGTTTAGCGGGGCACTTCATATTATAACAATTATTTGAGCTGTAACCTAAAAGGATTATTAACAGAATACTCTCCAAAAACCTCCAATAACTTCACTGTGTTTTTGCTCTCTGAAGGATGTTTAGAGATATAATCTTGAATTTTAGGTTGCTTGATTGAAGGAATACGATTAGAAAAAAACGGCCATAACATTTCTGATTTATATGTTTTATCTAAATCTGGAAAATCAATTAATGGAGTTATTTCCTGTTGTTTTTTAAACACTTCTGAATATTCAAAAATCCAGTAATTGTTTAAAAACTTTAAACTACCCATTTCTAATTGATGGTAGTTTAAAGCAAACAAATGACTTGTCTCTTTATGAACAAGAGATATTGGTGCGATAGGTTTGCTTTTAAATATATTTTTTAGTTTGGTAATCATAAACTTATTTTTTAAAAATATCACAAATTTTCTGAAATCTAGCTTCTAAAGTATATTGGATAACTTCTTTTCGCTCATTTATAAATAAATGGCTAAAGTCTGCGTCTAATTTATCTAATACTTTTTTTAGGTGATTTCTGTTTGTCCAAGTATCAATATGTTTTTTGTTAAAACACTTTTTCGCAAGTAAATGAATAATTAAATCAAAATGGTTACATTTTGGATTAGCCGGAACACTTATTTTTGGAACTGATTTTAAAACGTAATTTGAGAGCCTTATCTTATTATCACTTGTTAATTCTTTGTGCAAAGATAATAAATCTTTGTCGGAATTATTCCAAAACAAACCTCTTGCCGTGTCATATATTGGCGAGAAGTATGGTGCATGTAAGTTTCTTAAATGTGAAATTACGCCCCAATTGTAGTAATGCCTATCGTTATTGCCAGTTAAAGCGTCAAACAAGATCATATTTAAGAACCCATCTATTATCGTTTCATGGTCTTTAGGGAAAACTATTTTTAATGCTTGCATCACATCATCAATATTAATTTCGCCCTTTAACTTGTTTGTTCTGTCTAAATCATCAATCCAATCTGTACTGTCTTCATTAAGATAACTTGTAAGGATATTTGCTCCGTGACTTAAAATCTGTTCCTCGCTATGAAAATGCTCACTTAAATATCTGATGTAATTTTCTGCGTATATCAACCTACTATTAGCAATACTTAAGCCAAAGCACTGTCCTACTTCAGTTAAGAAATGCTCGGTAATGCTTTCATTTGGATACCACTTGTGCCCAATTTTTGCTATCCCTCAAATCCGCAGGCTGAAAATTTGTTTACGTTATAAATTTTCACGAGGCTAAAATTAGGGAATAAACGCTGTTTTGTCTCTCAGATCACGTCGAAAAAAGGGTCGCAGTTCTGTATTTGATGATTAACAAGCTTT
>JBBSTQ010000108.1:0-9727 GCA_038235745.1 Sphingobacteriales bacterium | reverse complement strand
TAACCTTTAGCTTGCTGGTCAGCGTAATATCTAATCCTTAGATTTTCAATGTCATAGGGTGTTAAATTGTAAAGATTTTTATAATAGGCTTCGGCTAAAAAGTTTAGTTTAGTGCCTAACCCATCGAACTTGCTATCAGATGAAAGCACAAAATGCAATGATTTTTGAGATTTGGCACTTGCGTTCAAACTGCCATCAAACCTACGAGTTTCCCTATAGAAAGGTGGCTGAATGTACAATCCGGTTGCAAACCTGTAGACCGTTTGTTGGTGGTTTTTTGGGGTATAAGCAAAAACAATACGCGGACTAGGAATAAATTCTTTAGTGTAATTGTTATAATTGAATCTTAAACCACCAGTAAAAGAAAGTTGTGCGGTAATATCGCTGGTGTTTTGTAAATAACCAGAATAACGTAAGGTATTCACACTGTTTGCAGCCTCTACCGATTGTGTAAGCACAAAATCATTGTAGTTGTTTGGGATGGCGTAACCCGCAGAGTCAATCAGTTCAAACTCCTTTAAATTATCAGCAATTTTATCGTACTGAAACCTAAAGCCTGTTTCCCAAAAAGATTTTTTAGTGCTGTAATTTAGTTTAAGTTCCGATGCGTAAACATCTGCCTGCAATTCGTTTCTACCATAGTTTTGATAAGCACCAATTCCACGATTTGCTTTAACCTGACCAAAAGTGCCACTGGCGAAATCGTTTTCTATCTCATCAAAAACGTAAGTACCTAAAATATCGAAGTTTTCTTTTTCGGTAATCAAAAACATGGAATTTACCCACTTCAAGTTGAGGCTTTTATTTAGTTGGCTGTTGAGTGTTAGTGCGCCAACGGTGTTTGAATATTGGTCTTGCTCCTGCCCTTCGTAATCTACATTTAACCGTAAAATTTGTTCAGACGTACCAAACTCAGTAGTTCTAGATTGTGGCACTAAACCAAACTTACTGCTGTTATAGGCTCCAAAAAAGCTCAGGCTATTTTTATTGTTGATTTGATAATTCAACAAGCCCTGCACATCATGAAATTGTGGATTGTAAGCACCAACTACTGGCTGAGCATTTAAAATGAATTTATTTTGTTTATTGCGATAACCAATTACCCCGTTTAATTTCCCTGCATTAAAAAAGCCAGTCGCCGATAGGCCGTTAGTCCCTAAGCCTATGGTGTATTTTACGGAATCATTGGTTTTATATTGTACATCTAAAACCGAAGAAAGCTTGTCGCCGTAACGAGGCGTAAAACCACCGGCAGAAAACTTAACGTTGGATACCAAATCGGGATTAATCAAACTTAAACCTTCTTGCTGACCGTTGCGCACCAAATAAGGCTTATAAATCTCAATATCGTTGATATAAATGAGGTTCTCATCAAAATTACCACCCCTAACAGAGTATTGCGAGCTCAATTCATTATTGGTAGAAACACCAGGCAGCTGCTTTAAAATGGATTCAAAACTTTGAGAAATATTTGGGTTGGATGTTGCCAGCTTTGCATCAACTTTAATCATACCAGTTCTCCTAACGGATTCATCGCTAACCACTACTTGTTTAAGGCTTTGCAAATCCCTAACTAAAACAATAGATAAATTTATTTTGGATTGACTAGAAACCTCAAAATCAACCACTTTAGCTTGGTAACCTAAATAGGTAACTGAAAGTTTGTAACTGCCGCTTTTTAGATTAAACCGAAACTGACCTTGGGTATTAGTACTGGTAGAAACGTTAGTGGGTTTTAGAGATAAACTAACCCCCGATAACACCTCATTTTCAGTATTCGTAATTGTTCCAGTAATATTTTGCAGATTTTGGGCGCTCAAAAAAAACGGAAAAAGCAATAGTAGAAAAAAGCTTCTGATCATCTATTGAAAAATCAGGCGGTTAACATATCCGGAGAAATATTTCTCAACTCTGCAATGGTATGGGTTGGATTTGGCGAACCAAAAACAGCATTTCCAGCAACCAAAACGTTAGCACCCGCTTTTAATAAAGCCATAGAGTTGTGGGTATTTACGCCCCCATCTACTTCTATCAATAAATCGGGGTTTAGCTCGTTAGCCATCGCTTTAAGCTCGCGTACTTTTTGATAGCTGTGCTCAATAAAAGTTTGTCCGCCAAAGCCAGGGTTCACACTCATAATCAGCACCAAATCTAAATCAGCAATAATATCTTTTATCAAAATAACCGGAGTATGAGGGTTTAGCGCAACCCCAGCTTTGCAACCGAGTTCTTTAATATTTTGTATGGTTCGGTGTAAATGTGTACATGCTTCATAATGCACTGTAATAATATCCGCACCATAATCTTTGAACTCTTTTAAATATCGATCTGGATTTACAATCATTAAATGAACATCCAAAGGTTTTTTTGCAAAGTTTTTTACCGCTGCAATTACAGGGAAACCGAAAGAAATATTAGGCACAAATTGCCCATCCATAACGTCGACATGAATTAAACCCGCTTCACTGTTGTTGAGCATCAGGATGTCGTCCTCTAGATTTGCAAAGTTTGCCGAAAGAATTGAAGGAGAAATTATTGGCTTCATGCATCAAAGATAATAATTAAGCGTTCTTTAAGAAATTATATCTAGGTACATGGTTAGCCTCCGATTATTTGATATATTTAACATTCTGTTTATGCGCAAATTATCCATCATTATATTAGTGCTTGTTAGTTCAGCACTAAAGGCACAGACTTACACGGCTTCTGAAATGTATGTGCGTATATTTTCGCCAGCTCCAATCATTGACATTGAAGCAATTAGTAATGCATCGAAAGTAAAACTTAACACTAATAAAAAAGAATTGCAGATTGAGATTCCGGTAAATAGCTTTAAGTTTAAAAAGGCTTTGATGCAGACTCACTTTAACGAGAAATATGTAGAGAGTGATAAATATCCGACAGCTACTTTTCAAGGAAAATATTTAGAAAACATGGATTTAAACACCGATGGAATTTATAATCTGAAACTGAATGGTAAGTTCAATATTCATGGAGTGAACAAAGCGAAAGCTATCCCCTGTACCATCACTGTTAAAAATCAACGCGTTATTTTTCAAACAGATTTTGACCTGCTGAGTGCTGATTTTAAAATTGTTGCTCCGGATGTGATTTATAGGAAAGTTGGGCAAGAAGTTAATGTAGATGTGAGTGGGGTTTTGGTTGTGGGAGGGATTTGAGGAATGTGAAGCTGAGAACTTTGGGTTTATAAATAACAAATGACGTTGAACATTAGAAAAATCAAACTAAAGAGGGTTATTAAAAGTAGTAGGCGCAGGTTTGTCTAATAAAATGTTAAAAAAAATGCCGTAGGCATGAGCATTTGGTAATTATAGAAGCGCATAAGAACCAATGCCGTAGGCATGAAAGATTGAAGTTTCAAGGATAAGTATGTACTGAATTATACCATTGCCTTGTTTTAGGTCGCCCCGCTGGGGCTTTCCTTGGTTTTTTTATTGTTTTACCAAAAGTATACCCCGCTGGGGTATTAAAAAAATGAATTTAAAATAAATATCTTTTGGAAAATTTTTTAAAACAAAAACTTAAAGAACGGCTTCAACAAAACTCATTACGGGAATTACACCAGTATCCCGAAAGTTTGACGGATTTTTTCTCGAATGATTACCTCAGTTTTGCGCAAAGTCAAAGCCATAAAAAGAAAATACAAGCAATCATCGACAATCATCCCAATTACAGAAATGGGGCAACGGGTTCACGGCTAATATCAGGCAACGCAAAGTTTACCGAAGAACTCGAACAAAAAATAGCCGATTTCCATCAGGCAGAAGCTGCTTTAATCTTTAATTCTGGTTACGATGCAAATGTGGGTTTGCTTTCTTGTATTGCACAGCGTGGCGACACTATTATTTGTGATGAGTTGATCCACGCCAGTTTAATTGATGGCGCAAGATTGAGTTTGGCTAACCGTTATACTTTTGCTCACAACGACTTAGTTGTTCTTGAAGAAAAGTTAAAACAAAGCAAGGGCAATATTTTCGTTGTTACTGAAAGCGTTTTCTCCATGGATGGCGATTGTGCGCCGCTTGCAGATCTTGCAGAGTTGACCACCAAATACAACGCAAACTTAATTGTAGACGAAGCCCATGCTTTGGGCGTTTTCGGGAAAGATGGGGAGGGTTTAACGCAACACTTGAATTTGCAAGGCCAAGTTTTCGCTCGAATTTACACTTTCGGAAAAGGATTGGGTTGCCACGGCGCTGTGATAGTTGGATCTGCGTTATTGAAACAGTACTTAGTTAATTTCGCAAGGTCTTTTATTTACACCACTGCCCTCCCCTACACAGCTTTGGCTTGTATTGCAGCAGGTTATGAAGCTTTAGCTGATGCACCACAAAAACAGGAGTTGGCAGCAAACATCACGCTCTTTAAACATCTTACTACAAGCAAAAAAATAGCAGTTTTACCAAGCGACAGTGCAATACACTGCATTATTGTCTCCGGAAACGAGGCTTGTAAAAATTTAGCGAGCCAACTTCAAAAAAGCGGTTTTGCAGTGAAAGCGATTGTGAGTCCGACCGTTGGGAAAGATAAAGAACGATTGCGCATCTGCATACACGCACACAATACCAAGGCCGAGATTTATGAGCTAACCAGTCAACTAAATTTATTACATGAATAAAAAATACTTCATAACAGGCATTGGTACTGAAATCGGTAAGACCATAACTTCCGCTATTGTTACTGAACACCTTAAAGCAGATTATTGGAAACCGATACAGTCGGGGGATTTAGAGAATTCGGACACTTTGAAAGTTGAAGGATTAATCAGTAACCATAAAACTCAATTCTATCCGGAAGCTTACCGATTAACACAACCTTTTTCGCCGCATTATTCGGCTGAATTAGATGGGGTGGAGATTAGTTTGGATGCGATTGTTTTACCACAAACCGAAAATAACTTAATTGTAGAAGGTGCTGGCGGGCTGATGGTTCCGCTAAATGGGCAAGATTTGATTATTGACTTAATTCAAAAACTGGGTTTGGAAGTTATTTTGGTTTCTAAAAATTATTTAGGTAGCATCAACCATACTTTACTTTCCGTGGAAGCATTAAAAAGCAGAAATATCCCAATTAGGGGAATTATTTTTAACGGCGAAGCTAATGTGGCTAGTGAGAGCATCATTAAAAAAATGACGGATTTAAATGTGATTGCTCATCTTCCATTTTTGCAAACTGTGAGTAAAGAAAGTGTTAAGCAGATCGCGGAAAACACTGATTTTTTTTGGTAGATATTTGAATTGGTTATGTTTTCGGATCTGAACAACTATGTGTGTGTTTTTTCAACCACGGAGTTCACTGAGTTTTCCACAAAGATGCACAGAGTTGGATGGCGATTTTCAAACACGGAGGACACGGAGTTCACAGAGCTAGGTTGTTCATTTATTAGATCAAGTAGTCGCACATTTTTTTATCAATCGTACAAGTCTCCACGTCAAACCCTGTTGATCCAAGAATCCTGTAGATCATGGTTCAGGCAATTTTACATAGTTTCAAAAATCATAGTCAACACTTCTTAAATATTTGTAAATTGAGCCATGCTTGCCCAACTAAATTTATTGGATGTTCTGATTTTGGATATTGAGACCGTTCCAGCTTTTCCAACTTATGAGGAATTGCCACAACCCATGCAGAAACTGTGGGATGCAAAAACCACCTATCAGCGCAAAGCGGGAGAAAGTGCAGAAGATTTTTATCCACGGGCAGGAATTTGGGCAGAGTTTGGTAAAATCATCTGCATATCTGTCGGTATGTTTGCCAATAAAAAAAGCTTTCGGGTAAAATCATATCATGGCGATGATGAAAAAGAGTTACTCTCGGATTTTGTGAAACTTATGAAAAGTCAGCCAAGTCAGTTACGTTTATGTGCGCATAACGGCAAAGAGTTTGACTATCCCTATATCTGTAGAAGGCTGTTAATTAACGGATTAACCATTCCA
This sequence comes from Sphingobacteriales bacterium, assembly GCA_038235745.1. Taxonomy (GTDB): domain Bacteria; phylum Bacteroidota; class Bacteroidia; order Sphingobacteriales; family Sphingobacteriaceae; genus Pseudopedobacter. The sequence continues at coordinate 3,770 of JBBSTQ010000108.1, read as the reverse complement.
TCTCAACTAGAAATAGCGGGCAAAAAACCTTGGGAAATCAATCATTTAGATACACTAGAACTTTGGAAGTTTGGCGATTATAAAAACTACACTTCTCTAAACCTATTGGCGGCGGTTTTTAATATCCCAACACCAAAAGACGATATCGACGGAAGTATGGTTGGCGATATTTATTGGAAAGAAAAAGACCTTAATCGCATAAAAAACTACTGCCAAAAAGATGTAGTTACGACCGCTAGATTATTACAGAAATTTAAAGGCTTGCCTACCCTTACTGATCAACAGATTACCTACGCCGATTAAATGTCTCTAATTCACATCAAAGATTTAAATATCAGTTTTAAAACTGAAAACGGTTCTGTCAATGTGGTTGATGGCATTGATATTTCTGTGAATAAAGGAGAAATTGTGGGTTTGGTGGGCGAATCTGGTTCGGGAAAATCCGTTACCTCCTTGGCGCTGATGCGCTTGTTGCCTCAAAATGCGATTGTAACGGGAGAAGTTTTATTTAATGAAACTGACTTGCTAGCTTTACCCGAAGATGAGATGCAGGCTTTTAGAGGGAACCGCATTGGGATGATTTTCCAAGAACCGATGACTTCCTTAAATCCTGTAATGAAATGTGGCGCACAAATAACCGAAAGTATTATTCTACATCAAAAGGTAGATCAGAAAACAGCGATAGAACGAACCATTCAACTTTTTGAGGAAGTAAAACTACCCGAACCGCTTTACACCTTCAATAAATATCCACACGAACTTTCGGGCGGACAAAAACAGCGGGTAATGATTGCTATGGCTTTAGCCTGCAATCCCGATTTGCTGATTGCTGACGAACCCACGACGGCTTTAGATGTGACGGTGCAAAAAAGCATCCTAGAGCTGTTGGTGAAACTGAAAACTGAGCGCAACATGAGCCTAATTTTTATTTCGCATGATTTAGCGGTGATAGGCGAAATAGCAGATAAAGTTTTAGTTATGCGTAACGGTAAAATTGTTGAACAGGGGACTGTTCAAGATGTATTTTTAAATCCTCAACATGCTTACACCAAAGGCTTATTAGCTTGCAGGCCTTCCCCAGAACTACAGCTCAGCAGATTGCCGACAATTAACGATTTTGTTTTAGCAAATGAAAGTGATGGCTTGAGTGTGGAAGACCTGAAAACAAAGTACGCTTTAAGTGCTGGAACCATCTCAGAAAAAAGAAAGCTACTTTACATACAAGAACCAATATTACGGGTTGAAGAGCTGAACACTTGGTTTATGAAAAAAGGTGGTTTGTTCGATACGAATAAGCAACACATTAAAGCGGTAAACGGAATCAGTTTTGAGATTTTTCCAGGAGAAACTTTTGGACTTGTCGGCGAATCTGGTTGCGGAAAAACAACTTTAAGTCGTACCCTGTTAAAATTGATTGAACCCACTTCTGGGAAAATAATTTTTGAAAATCAAGAAATCTCTGGCTATAATGCTAAACAGATGCGTCCGTTGAGAAAAGACATCCAAATCATTTTTCAAGATCCTTACTCCTCATTAAATCCTGTGAAAACGGTTGGCTTTGCGTTAATGGAACCGCTCATCGTCCATCATATTTTAAAAACCGAGCAGGAGCGAAAAGCTTATATTATTGAACTGTTAGAAAAAGTAGGATTAAAAGCTGAGCATTTTTACCGTTACCCACATGAGTTTTCAGGCGGGCAAAGGCAACGTATCGTTATTGCTAGAGCTTTAGCTTTGAAGCCAAAATTGATTATTTGTGATGAGGCAGTTTCTGCGCTGGATGCTTCTGTGCAAGCACAAGTCGTAAATTTATTGAAAGATTTACAATCAGAGTTCAAGCTTACTTATCTCTTTATCTCGCATGATATGGCGGTTGTCAAGCACATCGCTGATCGAATTATGGTAATGAATAAAGGTCAGAAAGAAGAGATTGGTTATCCTGAAGAAATATACAAGCGTCCCAAAACAACATATACGCAATCTTTGATTGAAGCCATCCCAAAAGGGATTTTGTCAAAAACTGAGCTATAAACGGCAAGATTATTGTTTCTTTAAAAGCCTATGGCAAATTATAAAGTAAAAGTAACCGAAGTTACTCCAGAAGTAACACACGTTTTTAGGATTAGAACCGAAAAACCAAGTAACTATAAGTTTAGACCTGGTCAATCAACCGAGCTATCTTTACAATATGAAGGCTGGGAAAATGAAAAGCGACCCTTCTCATTTACTTGCTTACCGCAGGATAATTTTTTAGAATTTACCATTAAAACTTACGAATCCCACCAAGGCGTGACCAAAAGAATCGCTACCATTGCGCCAGGCGATGAATTTGAAATTGGCGACAGCTGGGGAGCAATTGAATATAAAGGCGAAGGTGTTTTTATCGCAGGAGGAGCAGGCGTAACTCCATTTTTATCCATCTTAAGGGACTTGAATCAGAAAAGAGCTTTAGGGAACAACCAGTTGATTTTTTCCAATAAATTTGAAGACGAAATCATTTGCTTTGAGGAGTTGAAAAGTATGTTGGGAGGCAGATTCATGAACACCATTACACAACAAAACGAGCCAGAATTACCTGTTGGGCGTATTGATAAAGATTTTTTGACAGCGCATATCAAAGACTTTAACCAACCGTTTTACGTTTGTGGACCAGCTGGATTTACTAAAGATATTTTAAAGACTTTAAAAGAATTGGGTGCCAAAGCTGATGGTTTGGTTTTTGAAGGCTAGTTTATCTTAAAAGGTATTTCTGATATATAGAAGGAGCTAATTGCTCCTTTTTTTGTGGATTTAATTCATTTGAAATTTCCTTCTATTGGATATTTTCTCACGAAAATGCAGAGCCAAAACATAAGAACGGCATCAGAAGATTTGGATTGAAGCCCGATAAATCTTTTGCACTTACTTTGTTGACAGACAACCTCAGCAATCCGAAGAAGTGGGAGCAAAAATCTTTTAACAACAGTATCTTCTCCACGCCTTGGATTGCCTGCCTGCGGTAGGCAGGCGCTGAAAGATTTGTCGCGGCGAAATGAACAAATTTTCGTAAGCCTTGATTTTTTTGGTTCTTTTTTTATCAAGAAAAAAAGAACTTGAGCTTGTCCCGCTCAAGAGGGACGGAAAGCCTGTGAGATGGCACTTTCCACAAAATTCCCTTTAAGAAATCAAAATCAATTAACCAAAACTTCCTTCTCTTTCTTCAACACAAAAAACAACACCACAAACCCTATCACAAAAAACACATCTAAAAACAATGCACTGTTCCGCATATTCCCCGTCAACTCTTCAATAAAACCGAAGGAAAACAAACCAGCGACAATCGCAATCTTCTCCGTAACATCGTAAAAACTAAAAAATGAAGCGGTATCTGGTGTATTCTCGGGCAAATATTTAGAAAAAGTAGATCGAGAAAGCGACTGAATCCCACCCATAATCAAACCCACAACGGCGGCCAATCCGTAAAACTGATATTCGTTCTGGATAAAATAAGCGGCAACGCAAGTGAAAATCCAAATCAAAACAACAAACATCAATACTTTGATATTACCAAAAACCTTAGACAACCTCGACATTAAATAAGCGCCCAAAATAGCGACCAATTGGATAATCAAAATAGTAGCAATTAGTTTAGAAGTGCCTAAATGCAAAATCTTCTCGCCAAAGTTTGCAGCTACCAACATAATGGTTTGCACACCCATCGCGTAGAAAAAATAAGCCACCAAAAAAGTTTTCAATACTGGCATTTCTCCTAGCTGACTCCAAACTTTCTG
>JBBSTQ010000107.1:0-9757 GCA_038235745.1 Sphingobacteriales bacterium | reverse complement strand
TAACACTATTTTAAGTGGTCCAAAACAGCCTAATGAAACTGATGGGCCGGAAGAAATGTACGTTATCTTGTTGGATAACGGACGAACCGAGTTACTTGCACAAAAAGAACAACGCCAAGGTTTATACTGTATTAAGTGTGGGGCATGTTTAAATGCCTGCCCTATTTATAAAAATATTGGTGGCCATGCTTACGACACCACCTACAGTGGCCCGATAGGTTCTCTTATTACACCGCATACAGTAGGAATGAAGGACTTCAAGCATTTGAGCTATGCCTCTAGTTTGTGCGGAAAGTGTACCGAGGTTTGTCCGGTTAAAATTGATATCCATAAAATGCTTTTGTTAAACAGAAGAGATTCCGTAGAACAGCATCTAAATACGACAACCGAAAGAGTTGGTTGGCTTTTCTGGAAAAAAGGAATGCTGAAAAGAAGTTTTATGGATGCTTTTGGTGGTAAATTTAAAAATATGCTTTTGAAAAATTTCTTCGCCAAGTATTGGGGTAGTAAAAGAGAATTCCCGAAAGTTGCCGATCAGTCTTTTAGCGCTCAGTGGAAAAAAGAAAATAAATCTTAGACATCTTTCAAGTTTTAATGGATAAAAAGGTCGAAATTCTCTCAAAATATATTCCTGTAACGGCGGCGCCGATGATCGCAAAATGGATTGACTTTTATAAATGTGATTTCAAAATATCCCGAAGCAGAAACACCAAATTTGGAGATTATCGTCCGCCACAAAGAGGCGACGGTCATAAAATATCTGTGAATTATAACTTAAACTCATACGCTTTCTTGGTTACTACGGTTCACGAATTTGCGCATTTGGTAACTTGGAAAGAATTTGAACAGAGAGCCAAACCCCACGGCATTGAATGGAAGCAGAATTTTAAAAGAATGATGCAACCATTTTTCGAGATGGAGGTTTTTCCTGAGGCTATTAAAATAGCTGTTTCAAATTATCTTGAAAATCCTGCTGCGTCTAGTTGCTCTGACACAAACTTATTTAAAGCTTTGAGAGCATTTGATGAGAAACCAGCTGGTGCTTTTACCGTTGAACAGTTAAAAGAAAATGAGATTTTCTGTTTGAAGAATGGAAGAACTTTTAAAAAGCTTACAAAGATTAGAAAGCGATACCGCTGTGTTGAAGTAAAATCGGGTTTAATTTATTTGTTTAGCCCTATTGCAGAAGTTTTTGTGATTGAATCGAAATAAAGACAATGAAACAGTTCCAAAAAATTGTTTTGGAACTGTACTATACACTTCTATTTCCTTTTGGCAAATAATATAGCCAACAAAAGCCAATTAAGAATATGACTAACGATGCCAAGAATGCTGGAATCAAAATGTCTCTATTGTTATCTAACGCATTGTTTAACGCAGTGTATAGCAACCATATCTGCAAACTCACATTCAGTACTAAAATGAAAATTAGCGTTGATAGTATAGTATTTAACTTGTTAGGATTTGCACTGTTCTGACTTGTTCTGAAATTACTCATATTGCTATTTTTTAATTATGCTTCATGAGCACTTTTTTCCTTAAAAGCCTTCACAAAAACTTGATTCCCTTTAAAAAATACCTCTAAGTTTGGTAATGCTCGCGGCGGCGGACCTTGTAAAACCTGTCCCGTCATTGCATCAAAAAAACCGTGATGACAAGGACATTCTATTTTTCCAGTGCCCGGGGCATAGAATACAGAACATGACAAATGCGTACATTTTTGTTCATAAGCTTTAAACTCTCCACTTTCTAAATGGATTAGAATATAAGGAATGGTGCTTCCCACTAATACAAACGGCCATGTACCGCCAACGGGAACTTCCTCTTTTTTACAAATAAGATGTTCTCCTTTTACTTTTTCTTTAGGCGATATATAGGCTTTGGCAGCAACCAAACCACTACCGACCATTAAACCACCAGATACTAACGTTAAAAATTTAGCGAAATCACGACGGCTTACTTGTGTTGCATCTTGTTTATGAATAGGAAAGTCTTTTTTCCAATTTTCATCGTTGTTTTTAGAACTAGACATGATATTGTATTAAAATATTTTTAATTCTTTACTCCCTTTTGGCATCATGATATTCACTTTGGTGTTGACCACTTCTTCCCCAAAAATAAATGTATTTACTGGCGAACTGTTTGGGCGCATTTCTTGAATTTGTTCACGTGTACCATAAAATAAAGCACCGCTTGGGCATACAGTTGCACACATTGGCTTTTTTCCAACGCTTGTACGGTCGTAGCACATGTTGCACTTCATCATTAAATCGTATTCTTCTACTTTTTTTGGTACTCCAAATGGGCAAGCATCAACGCAATTGGAACAACCTATACACCTTTCGGTATTTGCAGTATGCACAATTCCAAATTCATCTTTTGAGATTGCATCAGCAGGGCAAACGTTTGCGCAAACTGGGTCTTCACAGTGCATGCAAACCTGAACTGTTGTTTGGATAGATTCCGCTCTGTCCACGTAATTAACATGGATCATCGTTTCCTGCCCGTTAGTTTCACATTCTGCGCAAGCCATTTCGCAAGCTTTGCAACCAATGCAACGTTGCATATCTACAAAAAACTCTTCATTCTTATTAAAATCGGTATAATTCATATTCTAATATTTTTATAGGTTAGATACTGGCGTAAGCTTTTGTTTCACTTGCGGGTTTCGCAAATTCTTTTTGTGCTTCTAATTTACAAGCACATACTTTAAATTCTGGAATTTTGGAGATTGGATCTAATGTTCCCGGTGTGAGTAAATTCGCAGATTTTAATCCAGACCAGTGGTACGGAATAAAAACGGTGTCTTTCCTAATCGTTTGAACAATGTTTGCAGGAAAAACTCCCTCGCCCCTTCTTGTACTCACTTTAACCAATTCATTTTGCTGAATATTATATTTGGCAGCTAGTTCTGGATGAATTTCTAACAATGGTTCAGGATATTGATCAACCAGCTTTCCAATTCTGCGGGTTTGTGTTCCACTTAAGTACTGAGAAACCACACGACCGGTAGTTAAAATTATCGGGTAATTTTCATCAGTAACTTCTCCCGGTAATTTATATGGCGCAGGGTTAAAGTGTGCTTTGCCGTCTGGGGTCTTAAACTTTTTATCTTCCCATAATCTCGGTGTTCCCGGATGATCCTCTGTTGGACAAGGCCAAAACATACCCATATTATCTTCAATCCTTTTATAACTTATTCCGTTATAATCGGCGGTACCACCTTTTGAAGCTACTCTTAATTCATTAAAAATAGCTTCGCTATCCTCGTAGGTAAACTTATCTTCAACGCCTAATCTTTTTGCCAGTTCCAGTATAATGGAAGTATCTGTTCTTGCATCTCCGGGAGGAGTTACCGCCTGACGAATTCTAATCACTCTACCTTCTGCCGAGGTAGTTGTGCCTTCCTCCTCCTCCTGTAAAGAACCTGCTAAAACAATATCAGCATGACGAGCAGTTTCGTTTAAGAAAAAATCGATACATACATAAAACTCTAACTTCTCCAATGCTTCCCTAACGTAATTGCTATTTGGCAGAGAAACCAGTGGGTTAAAACATATTGAAAGCAAGCCTTTAATTTCTCCTCTATGGATGGCCTCGATAATTTCATAAGCAGTTAAGCCTTTCCCCGGCATATCCTTTTCATCAATCCCCCAAACTTTAGAAATGTATTCCCGATGCTCTGGGTTTTCAATATCCCTGTTTCCAGGCAACTGATCACATTTATGCCCGTGTTCTCTGCCACCTTGCCCATTTCCTTGACCTGTGATTGTTCCGTAACCGCAATAAGGTTTTCCTATTCTGCCGGTTGCTAAAACCAAATTGATACAGCCTAAAACATTATCTACTCCTTTTGAGTGATGTTCAATCCCTCTGGCATGCAACAAAAAACTCGTTTTAGCTCTTCCCCAAAGCTCTGCAGCTTCCCTGATTTTTTCTTTTTTGATACCCGTAATCTCTTCTGCCCATTCTAAAGTATAGTCTTTAACGGCATCTAAAGTAACATCGAAACCAGAAGTATAATTATCTATAAAATCATGGTCTAACATATCATGATCAACCAGATACTTTAGCATAGCGCCATATAAAGCGGAATCTGTCCCTGGCTTTACATCTAAATGTACGTCTGCGGTTCTAGCCAAAGGAATAATACGTGGATCAATTACAATCAATTTAGCACCTCTGTCTCTAGCTTTCCAAACCCAATGTGTTAGTGTTGGAAAAGTTTCGCTAATGTTAGCACCTGCAACAATAATTACTTCGGCGTATTCTAAATCGGCGTAAGTATTGGATGCCCTATCTAAGCCGAAAGCTTTTTTATTTCCTGCACCAGCACTTACCATGCACAAACGTCCATTATAATCCAAGTTCTTGGTTTTAACAGCTACACGAGCAAATTTGCCCATCAAATAACTTTTTTCGTTGGTTAAAGAAACTCCAGACAAAATAGAAAAAGCATCTTTACCATATTTTTCTTGGATTCGATTTATTTCGGAAACCGTTTTGTCCATCGCTTCGTCCCAAGTTGTTGCTTCAAAACCTTTCCCTTCCATACGTTTTATCGGACTCAATAACCTATCGGGATGGTTGTTTTGTAAATAGCGTTGAACTCCTTTTGGGCAAAGTCGGCCTTCATTGAAAGGAAACTCCATCCATGGCTCAAAACCAACTACTTTATTGCTTTTTACCAATAACTTAATACCGCATTGCATTCCACAAAAACAACAATGTGTTTCTACCACCTTATCTGGTTCATCTCTACCTTCGTACCCATCTTTAGGGGTATAGTTTAAATGAGGGCCATACTGCTCTATTATTCTTTCTGCTTCAACCGGTAATCTTGCCATGCTATTTCTTTTAAAATCTTTTATATCGATTAACCGAATAAATTTCCACCTGCTTGTCTTGCTTTTAAATGCGCTTGTGCTAAACGAGATCGTTTTCCTTCTGGACTTAAATCTAAATGTGATGTCCCATCTTTGCGGTCAAAATTAAACCCTAGTTCTTTTGTAACTGTTTTTAAATCATTTACATGCAGGTTAGTCGTATATTCTTTACCTGTATGTTCGCAAACTGCCATTCCTTGTTTCATACCTTCTTTTTTATAGATATGAGCCCCAATTTGTGCCGGTCGCTGGATGATGTGGAAGAATTTTCCGAACGGAATCCAAATCAAAAACATGATTACCGTTACAGCATGAATTACAGCTAAGAAATCATAGGCAAAACCTTTCATAAACTGATAAGAATAGGTTAATGCTAAACCCGTAACCGAGATGGCAATCAACAAAATAAGCGGTAGCAAATCCCCCTCGAAGGTTTGTGTAGCGATTAAGCCAGGATTTGTTAATCGTCTTCTTAAGTAATAAAGTGATCCAAAAATCACTAAATACGAAGACCAGTTTAGTGCATGAAACGTTAAAAAAGCAACAATAGAACCCAATTTAAATGACATCATATGAAACCCAAAAAAATGAGCTTCGTAAATATCAATACCTCCTGCGGCTAAGGTAAAATGGATCCAACCAAAGGTTAAAGGAATGGTAATCAAAAAGGCAGAAGTACAGCCAACTGCAATCATAAAATGTGCGGCCCACCTAAACTTTCCTCGGGGATAGATAAACTTTTGAAAAGCAATGTTTCCGATTGTCTCTTTAGATGCAAACCAGAAATGAGAAATCACTTTACCGGTAAACAGATAGGTAATTCCACGTTTAAAATAAATCCAAGTCGGCGGACGCTGCAGCCAAACGGAATAGCGATAAACAATCCCAAAAAAGGCAAAAACAGTCCCGAACAAATAAGTTATTAATGCGGCATCGAAATTTTGAAGATTTCTAGATCCAAAAAACACCAACGCAATCATTACTATAGACGCTACGGTTGCTACCAGCAACGCCTTTAAATTGTAATCTCTACTTTTCATTTAGTATAATATTATTCTCAATTCTAATAATTTTAGGCGCTAAATCAATCAAATTACTATTTAACTTACGCTAATCCTGTACAAAAATGAAATTTTCGCAAAACAACTAGCAAATATGGCTTTTAAAAGCTATCCTTTTCGATCCATATCCTGGGCGATTTCTGGCATTCTTTCGCTAGTCATTTTTACAATTACTTTGTGCATCCAAATCAAGCATATTAGTGATAATACAAAAATGAAGAGCCAAGAACTTGTCCAAAACCCTGTAAAAGATAGTAAATAACCAAAAACTATCGGTCCAATAAAGCCACCAAAACCGCCAATCATCCCCACCATTCCCCCAATAACTCCTACTTGAGTAGGAAAATATTCGGGTATGTGTTTATAAACCGCAGCAGAACCAATTCCCCAACAAGCACCAATTAAAATTACCAGTACTAGATATACCCACATGTTGGCTTCGAAATGGATTTGCGTAATTCCTTCTGCAAGTATTTCTTTCTTCTGTACTTTTTGATTTTCTGCCACTACTACATCTTGCCAAGTGGTTTTAGATGGGAAAAACTGACTATGCTTTAAGTCATTATCTTTTGGGTTTACTGCATGTTCTTTTTCCCCGACAACAATTTTAGATGGAGATACTTGAGTAACTATTCCTGCTTTGCCAGCCATTAAACCATTACCTGAAGTTGTAATGTCCATTTTTGGGAACAACAACAAAAAGCTCAACACTACTGAAGTGCACAAAACCCAATACATTACTTTTCTAGCTCCAAATTTATCGGACAGAAAGCCACCAAAAGCCCTAATGATACCTGCTGGCAAGCTAAAACAGGTGGTAAACAAGCCTCCCAAAATTAAAGTGGTTTGGTAAACATTCATAAAATTGGGCAGTAACCACTGAGAAAACGAGACGAAGGAACCAAATAACAGAAAATAATACATCCCAAACCGCCATACACGCACCTGTTTGAGGGGCTGTAAAAGCTCCTTAACCGATTTTGGTTCCGCTTCAATTTTCTTAGTTTTCGAGAAAATAACAAATGCAATTCCCATCAGCAACAATACAGCTCCATAAATTACCGGCAAATACTTCCATCCATTTATTGGATCCGATTCTGAAAAATACCTTAACATACTTGGAGCTAAGAAAGGAGTAATAGAAGCTCCTGCAGTTCCCATTCCGAAGATACCCAAAGCCCGGCCTTGCCATTCTTTTGGATACCAAAGTGAAGTATAAGCCACGCCGACTGCAAAACTAGTCCCTACCATACCGAACATAAAGCTAAGCAAAGCAAACATCCAAAAATTAGCAGCAAAGGGGAGTAGAAATAAAGGTATGGAAGCCAAAATAAGCAAAGCTGAATAAACTATCTTGCCACCAAACTTATCTGTCAGAATTCCCATTGGCAGGCGCATAAGTGAGCCCGTAAGTACTGGGATGCCCAATAGCCAGCCAATTTGAACAACACTCCAATCAAAAATTCCTTGATCAACTAAAAAAGTAACTAAAACTCCATTTAAAGTCCAACAGGCAAAACAGACGGCAAAAGCTAGCGTATTTAGAAATAGAATTCGGTGTGATTGCGATAAGCTATTCATGCTTTAGGTCATTAATTTGAAGCAAAATTAAGGATGTAAAGCTTGAAATATATGATATTAATCACAAAATAGAATTTCTTTTATCCGCCTATCTTTATCATGCTTCTATTTTTAGAGAAAAGCGCTGGATTTTGGAACTCAGTATCAGCCTCCATTCCACCGCGAACGGGGAATTTAGATTTAATGTTACTTTCGATCAAGGGAAGTAGATCTTCTCCTTTTCTTAAAACTGATAACAAATCATTTTCTGTATTGGAGAACAAGCAGTTTTTCAGTTTCCCGTCCGCAGTTAAACGGATTCTGTTGCAAGTGCTACAAAACGGATTGGTAACAGAACTGATAACAGAAAAACTCCCTTTATATGATTGAATCTTGTGATTTTTAGCAGTATCGTTAGGTTTATCCAATGTACGAAGTATATTTTCTGAGTCGAACTTACTTTTTAACTTCTCCAAAATTTGGGCGTAGGTAACCAGTTTAGATTTATCCCATTGGTTGCCATTAAAGGGCATAAACTCGATAAACCGAATTTGAATATCTAACTTTTGTGTGAGATTTATAAAATCCAAAATTTCGCAATCGTTGAAGCCTTTGATTAACACAACATTTATTCTAACGATAAAATTATGGTTCAATAACAATTCGATATTTTTCCATAAGGCATCAAAATGATCTCTTCTAGTGATTTGTTGGTATTTATCTTTTTGTAACGTATCTAAACTAACGTTTAAAGATTTAATTCCTGCAGATTTAAAGGTATCGATGTATTCATGAACCAACAAGCCGTTTGTGGTCAAAGTTAACTCAGTTTTTAGCTTCCCTAAACGCTCAATAATATCTTTTGCATCTTTTCTAACTAACGGTTCGCCACCAGTCAATCGTATTTTTTTTACCCCAAGTGCCACAAATGTCTTGGCAATAGTTTCAATCTCATCGGCCGTCATGATGTGTGCTTTCGGAGTTAAATTTATTCCTTCGGCAGGCATACAATAGGTGCAACGGAGGTTACAATTTTCTGTAATCGAAATTCGTAAATAATCGTGTACTCGTCTGTGTAGATCCTCTATTTTAAGCATTTATTTTCCGTGGTTAAAGCCGTTAAGTAGTTTAAATAAATGCAATACCGATGGAAAAATGGCATCCATAGATTCACTTGCACCATTTGTTGAACCCGGGAGGGCAATTACCAAAGTAGTCCCAATAAACCCCACCACACTTCTGGACAGCATCGCATAAGGTGTTCTGTTTTGCCCATAAGACCGAATGGCTTCTTCAATACCCGGAATTCTTCTATCGAGCATAGGAATCAAGGCTTCTGGGGTAACATCCCGATTAGATAAACCTGTTCCGCCTGTAAAAATGACTAAGTCGGTTTTGTTTTTAGTAAAAAAACTAACCGTTTGTTGAATGTCAGCTACTTCATCCGGAATGATGATATAATCGGCAACAACCAAACCTAATTTATTCAGCTTCGCTGTAATTGCTTTCCCCGCACTATCCTGCTTTTTCCCTTTTGAAACACTATCCGAACAAACCACAACCGCAACGGAGAGGTTCAAACTTTTAGCGTCGTTAAAATCAGATTTTCCTCCTTTTTTGTGCAGTAATTTAACAGTAGAAATCTCGACGTTCTTATCAATAGGCTTCAACATATCATACATGGTTAACGCCACAATACTGGCACCATGCATTGCCTCCACCTCAACCCCAGTTTTGTAAATCGTTTTTACCGTTATTTGGATGATGATTTCTTGTTCGTTTATTTCATATTGAATGGCGGTGTACTCAATCGGCAACGGGTGGCAGTCTGGAATTACGTTCGATGTGTTTTTGACCGCAAACAAACCCGCCGTTCTGGCAACTTCCAAAACATCTCCTTTCGGCACCGTTTTATCTTTGATAGCTTGTATCGTTGCTGGTGATCCAACTTTCACAATCGCTTGCGCTGTTGCCGTTCTTTGCGTGGTAATTTTATGTGTGATATCAACCATGGTTAGGTATTTACTTTCCAAGTATAAGATTCATCTTCAAATAGTTCTTTAGCAAAAATAGCGACCTTTTCTTTTATCTCTTCCACCAAATAATTTAGCGCTTCGTAAACAACTTTTCGCTTTGGGGCTGATACAAAAACGAATAAGCAGATTTCGCCAGCCTTTACCACGCCCAAACTATGGTAAATATGCAGGCAGGTCAACTCGTATTTCGCAAAAGCAGCTTCACGAATTTCAT
>JBBSTQ010000106.1:0-9795 GCA_038235745.1 Sphingobacteriales bacterium | reverse complement strand
TTGGGAAAATATGAAATAATGCAAAAGGAAATTCAAAACCCACTTAAAATACCAGTTGAACGTACTTTAAAGGAAATAGGGACTATTAAACGGTTTATTGTAAAAGGGCAAAAATATGAAGGTGCAAAAATGTTAGTAAAAGCGGAGAAATCTATGATATTGTTTGCTGAAAAAATGAATATTAATTTTGATAGATTTATAAACTTGACTTAAAATAAAATGGAAGGAAAAGCTGTAAGGGATTTACTTGAAAAAGTAAATTTTACCAATAGAAAGTATGACGAAATTGCCGAAATCACTGGCGAAAGATTCAATATTTTTAACATCCTTAAAGTTGAAAGAAGTGAAGTGCACACTCACTCTGCAATTTTAGGCGAGTTATTAGATGTAAATGGAAGTCATGGCCAAAAAGATGTATTTTTAAACCTTTTTATCGAATATTTAATAAACGAGAAAAAAATCAAGCCTCCTTTTGATAATTTTGACAGCAAAAAATCTAAAACAACTATTGAGAAGCACATCGGACTTATAGATGAGAAAAAAGAAAGAGGGGGAAGGATCGATATTATCATTGAGGCGAACAAGAGTGCGATTATCATTGAGAATAAAATAGATGCTTGCGACCAATAAAAACAGTTGTTAAGATATTATAATTACGGCAAATCAAATTTTCAAGGAAATTTCCTACTAATATATTTAACAAAAGATGGTAAACGCCCAGAAAGCAACACGACAGGGATTAATGATGATGTGAAAAACAAGACAATATCTATTTCTTATGAGAAACACATTATCGAATGGCTTGAAATCTGTAAAAAAGAAGCCTCTAGTTTGCCTATCCTACGAGAAACAATTTCCCAGTATATAAATCTGATTAAAAAATTAACCAATCAAACTATCAATCACAAAATGAGTGAAGATATTACAAGTTTACTTTCCCTTTCAGCAGGCAATTTTAGAGCAGCTGAAGCGATTTCCAAAGAAACTCAGAATGCGAGAAAAAAAATCGTTAATCATCTTTGGAAAGAAGTATTTAGACAGATATGTGAACATTTAGGTAGAGGCTGGTTAATAAAGGATTTAGGCAACTGGGGAAAAATGTTATTTAAAGAAGATTGTGAAATATTCGGATATTGCTTTGATAGAATCTGTGAGGATAAAACTTACTTAGGGATTATCACTCTTTGTGACAAAGATTTTACTAACCAAGATGAAAGACAGAAAGCGTATTTCAATGTGTTCAGAGAAAAAGCAAACTACCACGGATACGAAGATTATAATAATCTATGGATTGACCGATCTCCTGTATCATCCTATGGATATATTTTTAATGAGGCAGTATTGGAGTCGCTTTTGCCCTTAAACGATTCCATATCAAAAAATCCCGCGGTACTAAATTTGGTAGAAGAATTTAAACAGTACGAAAACAAAAAAAACAACCTGTATGTAGATGAAATGTCTCAAATGTTAAAAGCTGATTTTGAGTTTGTTAAAATTTTAAAAGGTAAGATTTTGGAATTAGGATCTTTCAAAGCTGATATTTATCAAAAATTTGTACTGTATTTTAATCTTCGAATACTTGATAAATTCGAGTTGGCTATCGATGTATTTGTTACGGATGGGGAATGCGTAATTGAAGTTTTTATAAGAAATCAGGAGAGAGAGATGAACGATGAAATTTTATTGCGTTTAGACATGTTTAGTGAAGGGATTAATCGTACAAACCGACATGGATTCATTTACAAAAGATATAAAAACTTAAATGTAGATGAGATTTCCTTTGACCTTCAAAGTTTAATTACAAATCTCTCAACTATCGATTTTAAGATTTAACCTATGTCAAAAAGAGAAAGCCTTTCCCGCTATAGCCTTATCATCAATAAGCTAAGGAAGTCACCAGCAACCTTACAAGAAATTCAGGATTACCTAAAAAGAGAATCTGAATTGCAGGATTACAACTTTACCGTATCTGGTCGTACATTTCAACGTGATTTAGCAGACATTCGTTCTTTGTATAATATTGATGTTAATTTTGATTTTTCTGCAAAAGTTTATAAAATCAATAATCCCGACGAAACTGAAATAAATAACCGAATGTTAGAAGCTTTCGATATTTTTCAAGCTTTAAATCTCTCGGAAGGGCTGTCAAAATACATCCATTTTGAAAAACGTAAACCGCAGGGAACGGAAAACCTTTTCGGTTTACTTCATGCGACTAAAAACCACTTACTCGTTAAATTTACCTATCACAAATTTTGGGATAACGAATCGAGCGAAAGAAAGCTCGAGCCTTATGCACTTAAAGAATTTAAAAACCGCTGGTATATTTTAGGGAAAGATTTAGCAGATGATCAAATAAAAACCTTTGGCTTAGATCGACTCTCGAACCTGGAAATAACTGCTAAAAAGTTTAGTTATCCTAAAGATTATAATGTTGACAATCATTTCGAAAACTGCTTTGGCATAATAAGCCCAAACGGCAAAAAAATAGAAATGATTTTATTATCGTTTGATTCTCATCAAGGCAAATATATTAAAACAATGCCACTACACCATAGCCAGAAAGTGATTTTTGAGGATAACAGCGAACTTCAAATTTCGTTAAAACTTTGTATCACACAGGATTTTGTGATGGAGCTTTTATCCCACGGAAATAGGGTAAAAGTTTTGAGACCTACGTCACTGATTGATGAATTAGAAAATATTTATAAAGAAGCGACTAAACATTGTACATAGACGCCAACAATCGCCAAAATTCCGCAAACCTACCTATTTTCCACCTCCCCAATATTTACCATAAAAAAAGTAGGCGGTTCAGCATGGTACGCATCTGCGATGCCAATATCTTTCACCAGTTTTTTTGAGACGCGTTTTAAAAGAACCTTAATCTCAAAAGATTCTTCAAACGGGCTCGAGTTAAATTTAATGGTGTTTCTGTCTTTATAAGAGGCGATAACTTTTGTTTTTCCGTCTTGATGAAAAAACTCAGAGTCAGCGAAACCTTTTTTAAATAAACATACCTCCTCCTCTTTTTTCGCACCTGGTTTGTTCATGCAAATGTAAAGCGACAAATCATCGCAAAATTTAAGCATCTGCAATTGGTAGCTTAACAAACGCCTATGAGGAATTTTAAGTTTAGAAATCCAGTGGTTTTGCCTAAGCTTTTCTCTCTCTATAAACTGAATAGCAATATCTGATGATGAACTAGAAGCCAAACTGCAATAATGCATGCTACAAAGTAAGGCGGCGTAAGAATTTGCTTGGTTAACCTGTTCAATTCCCAATCTGTAGAAGTAAAGGCGTAATTTTTCTGGGAAATCTAGAAAGGTAAATGGCTTGCGGGTAACATCGTTTAATAGAGGGTGCGAATCTGGAATAATCCATGCTCTATCGTGTTGGTGGACTGCAAATTTAAAAGATTCAAAATGTTCTACCGCAATAAATTCTTTTTTTAAATGGGTCAAAAGCTCCCCTGCAATGTACGCATGGTCGTGTTGATTAATCATTATAAAATTCTCTGAATCCTCTCTAAGTATCATTTGTGGCTTGAAAAATTAAAAATACAAATCTTTAGACTTAAAAAGTTATAAAATTCAATTTTATCGTCATTGTAAATTATGTTTTTGTTATCAATTACAGTTTTTTAGTGTAAAAAACCAAATTTTATAGTTTATTTTTTATAAAATACTTATGTTTATAGCTTAAATATTAATATTATGGTTATCGGAGTACCTAGAGAAATGAAAAACCATGAAAACAGGGTGGGTTTAACCCCTGCTGGTACTCATGAATTAGTAAAAAGAGGTCATCAAGTTTTAATTGAAACCCATTCGGGGGCTGCTAGTGGTTTCAGAAACGATGATTATGAAGAAGCTGGTGCAGAGATTATCCAAACGCAAGACGAAGTTTGGGGCAGAGCCGAAATGATTATCAAGGTAAAAGAACCCGAACCGGCAGAATATAAAATGGCCAAACGCAACCAACTGATATTTTGTTTTTTCCATTTTGCATCTAACCAAAAACTGACTTATGCGATGATGGATAGTGGTGCTATTTGCCTAGCTTATGAAACCGTTGAAACCACCGCAAAGGTTTTACCTATTTTGGTACCTATGTCTGAAGTTGCCGGCAGGATGGCCATACAGCAAGGCGCTAGGTATCTAGAAAAACCAGTAATGGGACGAGGGATCCTACTTGGTGGTGTTCCTGGGGTTACTCCCGGAAAAGTGTTGATCATAGGCGCTGGAATTGTTGGTGTACAAGCTGCAAAAATGGCTTCGGGCTTGGGTGCTCATGTTACCATAATTGATATAGATATACAAAGATTAAGATATGTGAATGATGTTTTACCGCCACATGTAGTTACCATGTACAGTAGCGAATATAACATCAGAAAACTGATTGCTACCCACGATTTGATTGTAGGTGCAGTATTGATTCCCGGTGGTAAATCTCCAAAAGTGATTACCCGCGACATGCTTAAGCTGATGCGCCCCGGAACGGTGATTGTAGATGTTTCAGTAGATCAAGGTGGATGCATTGAAACCTGCAAACCAACGACTCACGAAAACCCGACTTATATTGTTGATGGTATTTTACATTACTGCGTTGCAAACATGCCAGGCGCTGTGCCTTACACTTCTACCATCGCACTAACAAACAGCACATTTCCTTATGTATTACAAATTGCAGATAAAGGTTGGAAAAAAGCTTGCTTGGATAACTACGAATTGTTAAAAGGCTTGAATATTATTAAAGGAGAAGTAGTTTATCGGAGTGTGGCGGAAGCTTTCGATTTACACTACAAAGCGGTGCACCACTTTTTGGATACGGGGGAGGAAGAAGCCTCATAAGCCTCATCCTAAATCCTTCTCCTCCATAGGAGTTCCTTTGGAACGAGGGAGAAAGACTTAACTACTTTGTGGATTAGCCATGTCGCCTAGATACCAATATTTCTCTGGAACAATGTGCTTTTAGTGGCGTAAAACTGTCTGAACCGTGATTTACAGGATTTTGGGATTAGCATGATTTGACTTCAATAATTGACAGAGGATTGAGTTACGAGATAATAAACCCAACTCTGTGGCCCCCGTGGCCTCCGTGGTTGAAAACCTCAGCTCAATAAAACCACCCAACTCTGTGACCTCCGCGTACTTCGTGGTTGAAAATCTCATTTTAACAATTCTGCAAGTCAGTCTTTATACTTTCTACTAATCACTTCAATCTTCCTTAATAAACCTCCGCTCAATAAAACCACCCAACCCTGTGACCTCCGTAAAAAACTTTGTGCCCTCTGTGGTTATAAAAAACTCCAAAAAAAAAGCAGCAGAGAAACCCTGCTACCTTCTACACAAAAATCCTAACGAAACTACCTACTCATTCCGAATTTAGCTTCGTAGTTCTTCATTTTTATATCTAGTGCTTTATTCAATGCAGGTTCGCCGTATTGTTTGGTCATCTCCACAAATTGCGACAACACAAATAAATTCAACTGAATATCTCTACCCGCCAAATTCTCTTTGCCTTGGATAATGCTGTAGTGGTAATCCAACTCTTGAGTCACCAAGTTCTCTGTTTGCTTTAACAAATCGGTTGCATCAGCCTTCATTCCCAACTCATACATCAATTTGACCAATTCGTACTTGCTCAAAGCAAAATTACTATCGTAGGTCGTTTTAATTGGCAACACTTTCATGCACTCCTTTACTACGTTTCTTGCACTGTCCGTCTTTCCTTCAAAAACTAAGTTCTTAGCTAATTCTGTGAATTTATTTACCGATAGAAAAACCATTTTCTGAGATTCTGGATCCAAGTATGGCGATGATTTAATAGTTCCCCAATCAAATTTCGTCATTAAATTGGTGTACATCTCCTTAGTGTTAACGACTTCCGTGTCGCCTAACGGACTATCAGAAGGAATTTTCCCTTTCGTTTTAGGCTCTAATCTTAAAGCAAACCCTTCGTTGAACAAATAATTATCTAACCCTAAAAAGTTACTACTAGGTACAGTAAACGCAAAATAAATTGGTCGCTCCCATTTATTATGCACCAAAATATCCAAAATAGCTAACTGTCCTTTTGTTAAATAATTACCAGGGAAAGTCCATTCCATTACGGGTACAATCTTATTAGCCTCGTTTGCATCAACAGTCTTTGTTGATAAAACGGTTTGAGGGTTTATGGTTAGCTTAAAGTTTTTTGTAGGCAAAAAGTTCTCTTTTCTACCGCTTTGGTAATCAACTTTAGCTTCCTCATTGTCTGATGTGATAAACTCAAAAACATCTTTAAGTTCTTGCGAACCTTCCAAATTAAAGTTTTGGTAAAACAACACATCTCTTGTTCCAGTTTTGTACTGGCTTGGCTGCATTGTTATTGGCAACGGCGCTGACTGGTTAAACGGACGTCTTAATTGATTGATGTACCAGTCCGTATCAAACAAACTAAGGTTTACAATTCTTATATCTGGTCTAAAGTTCTCTACCTCTTGTACATACCAAAGTGGGTAAGTATCGTTATCGCCGTAAGTGAATAAAATAGCGTTGGGCGCACAAGTGGCTAGGTAGTTCCGAGCATAATCTCTCGCCGTTGACTTAGTAGAGCGATCATGATCATCCCATTCCTGACTCGCCATTAAAATCGGCGCAGCCAATAATCCAATCGAAGTCGCAATAATCGCGGCCATTTTAGGCGTAACTACTTTCCGGAGCCACTGCGATATCGCAAACACCCCTAACCCAATCCAGATTGCGAAAGCATAAAAGGACCCAACGTAGGCATAATCTCGCTCCCGGGGCTGGCTAGGGGTTTGGTTCAGATAGATAACGATTGCCAACCCTGTAAAGAAGAACAGTAGCGCAACAATTCCAGCATCCTTTTGGCTGTACTTAAAGTGCCAAAAAGCACCTAACAAGCCCAAAATAAGAGGTAGAAAAAATAACTGATTGTTCGATTTATTTTTTGTGATGCTATCTGGAAGCTTAGACTGATCGCCCAAACGCATCGCATCTAAAAATTTAACACCGCTAATCCAATTTCCGCTGGTGTAATCGCCAATCGCTTGGTTATCGTTCTGTCTGCCAGCAAAATTCCACAAAAAATATCTCATGTACATAAAACCGACTTGGTAAGTCCCAAACCAGCCAATGTTTGTCGTAAAACTAGGGCTTTCTTGCTCACCCAAGTTCATCCAGTCACGGTAAACCGCTGGGTGGTTGCTATCATCGCTATACATGCGAGGAAACAAAGTGTTTCTATCGTACTCGTAAGCCTGTTTTTGACCTGCAATCTCATACTTTTTCTCGCCCTTAACGTATATGTTACCGGTCTGCTTAGTTTCAATAGGTTTAGAGTCAAAATACTGACCATATAACAAAGGTCTGTCGCCATACTGCTCCCTATTTAAATAGCCCAAAAAAGAGAAGGCATCCCGTGGGTTACTATTGTTCAAAGTAGTATTGGCCTTTGCTCTTATTACAATCATCGTAAAAGAACTATAGCCTAACAGGATAAAAATAAAGGAAAGCATTGCCAAGTTTAGCAACGGCTTTTTCTTTTTGATAGAATAAAGCGTCAACCAAATAGTTGCTCCTAGCAGCAAGATTGCAAAAAAAGCAACACCAGTACCAAAGCCGAAACCCAAAGTGTTTACAAAGAAAAGATCAAAGTTTGCACCTATTTTAATCATGTATTGGATAATACCGTACTGTATAAATCCTAAAATCAATATGCCGAAAAACAAAGCGATAAATACGCCTTTGGTGGTAGCAGTTTTGTTTTTTCTGAAGTAATAAACCAACGCCATTGCGGGAATTACCAGCAAATTCAAAAGGTGGACGCCAATAGATAAACCCATTACGTATGCTATAAAAATCAACCATTTATCTGCGTAAGGCTCGTCTGCATGCGCATCCCACTTTAAAATTGCCCAAAAAACCACAGCTGTTGAAAGGGACGACATGGCATAAACCTCTGCCTCAACTGCTGAAAACCAAAATGAATCTGAAAAAGCATAAGCTAAAGCTCCCACCAAGCCAGCACCCATGATACTTATGAGAGTAGTGTTATTTAATGGGGCGTTGGTGCTTAAACTAACCTTTTTACCTAATGCCGTAATGGTCCAAAACAAGAACATAATAGTTGCCGCACTGGATAACGCCGAACTTACATTTACTGCGTAAGCTATGTTTTCTGGCTTGCTAGCAAACAAACTAAAAACTTTACCAATCATCAAAAACAATGGCGCACCTGGTTGGTGTACAACCTGCAACTTAAACGCCGCAGAAATGAACTCGCCACAATCCCAATAACTTGCAGAAGGCGCAAGCGTCAATATATAGACTGTCGTTGCAATTAAAAAGGCAAGCCAACCAAGCAGGTTGTTAATCTT
Organism: Sphingobacteriales bacterium; assembly: GCA_038235745.1. GTDB lineage: Bacteria > Bacteroidota > Bacteroidia > Sphingobacteriales > Sphingobacteriaceae > Pseudopedobacter. Next base: position 1,409 of record JBBSTQ010000106.1, on the reverse strand, counting down.
TGAATAGGTCATTTTAATGATTTGATTTTAACCGCCGAAAATAAGGAATTTGAATTTAATTAATCAGTAATTTAACATTTATTAACCGGCAGGCCCTCTAATACAGCTGAAAAAGAATTCCTTACAACCCAGCTTTATTTATTTTTAAAAATATTTGCATCCTTTGTTTAATGCTCCTATATTTGCATTCCATTTCAGGAAACCCGTTTCTTGATTTAAGGATTGCCCGATAGTATAAAGGTAGTACAACGGTTTTTGGTACCGTTTGTCTAGGTTCGAATCCTGGTCGGGCAACAATTAAAATTCGGAAGTTGATGATTTGATTTCCGAATTTTTTATTTAAAATCCCCCGAAAGCTCATGCCTTCCACATTTAACAACATCAAACTTTTCTCTGGTACCGGGTCCAAAGCGCTGTCCGAAAAAATTGCTAAGTGTTACGGAAAAGAATTAGGAAAAGTGATTTTATCACGTTTTTCTGATGGCGAGTTTCAACCGCATTACGATGAATCTATCCGTGGTTGCGATGTTTTCTTGATTCAATCCACTTGCCAACCCAACGATAATTTAGTTGAACTTTTAATGATGATTGATGCGGCAAAAAGAGCATCGGCACATTACATTACAGCGGTTATCCCCTATTTTGGCCTGGCAAGACAGGACAGAAAAGATAAGCCAAGGGTTGCAATCGGTGCTAAACTTGTTGCTAATTTATTAGTTGCTGCCGGCATCCATCGCATCATGACAATGGATTTACATGCGGCGCAAATTCAAGGATTTTTTGATATTCCGGTAGATCATTTAGATGCTTCCGTAATATTTGTACCGCATATTAAAAGTTTGGGTTTAGAAAAACTGACCATAGCTTCGCCAGATATGGGCGGTAGTTACCGGGCAAGAACCTTTGCAAAGTATTTCAATGCAGAAGTTGTTATCTGTGATAAAACCAGAAAAAGAGCTAACGAAATAGAATCGATGTCCATCATTGGAGATGTTGAAGGTTTAGATGTAGTTTTAATGGACGACATTATAGACACCGGCGGCACTTTGGCTAAAGCTGCAGGTTTAATTATGGAAAAGGGAGCAAAAAGCGTGAGAGCGGTTTGTACCCATGCTGTTTTGTCTGGAAATGCTTATGCAACATTAGAAAACTCAGCATTGGCAGAACTGATTGTAACAGATACCATTCCGTTAAAGCACACTAGCCCTAAGATTAAAGTGCTATCAACAGCAGACTTTTTTGCAAAGGCAATTGCCAATGTGAATGAACATGCTTCAATAAGTGAATTATTTAAAATAGATTAATATATAACAAACATGAAATCAATCGCAATTAGCGGTTCTCCAAGAGAGAACGTAGGGAAACGCGACGCAAAAGAGCTGCGTTACGAAGGTAAAGTGCCTGCTGTA
>JBBSTQ010000105.1:0-9853 GCA_038235745.1 Sphingobacteriales bacterium | reverse complement strand
TTTTCGGGTAGTTTAACAGTTTGGTAACATGCTTTCTGCCTATTAAATCTTAAATTAGCATTCCCAAAAGTTACAAATATGAAAATTGTTAAAATTATTACTGTCCTTACGTTATTTTCTCCATTTTATTCTAGCGCACAGAAGCCAAACGTTCCAGTATTAGTAAATAAGTTAAGTAATTCGCCAGCTCGTCCAAAGCTTGTGGTGGGTATTTTAGTAGATCAAATGCGTTGGGATTATTTGTACAGATATGCCAACCGTTATGGTGCGGGAGGTTTTAATAGGATGCTGAGAGAAGGTTTTACCTGTGAAAACACACAGATTCCCTATATACCAACGGTAACCGCGGCCGGCCATGCCGGTATTTACACGGGTTCAGTGCCGGCCATCCATGGTATTGCAGCAAACGATTTTATAATTCAAGCTACCGGAAAATCCTTGTATTGTACAGAAGATACCAGTGTAAATACAGTTGGAAGCACTTCTAACGCAGGTAAAATGTCTCCTGTGAATATGTTAACTACCACAATCACTGATGAGTTAAAGTTGGCTACAAACTTTAAGTCAAAAGTGATTGGCATCGCAATGAAAGACCGAGGTGGAATTTTGCCAGCAGGACATACTGCAGACGCAGCTTACTGGTTTGATGATGCCACCGGAAACTGGATAACCAGTACTTATTACATGAACGCCTTGCCAAACTGGGTAAGCAGTTTTAATAGCAAAAAAATAGCTGAAAAATATCTTGTGGGGGATTGGAACACGTTGTATCCAATTGATAGCTACACCCAAAGTTCAGTAGATGATAATCTTTACGAAGGCAAATCGACTGGAGAGAAAACACCGGTTTTTCCGCATTTAACTTCTAAAATGTTTAAAGGAAGCTACGGCGCAATTAGATCCACCCCTTATGGAAACAGTTTAACGCTAGATTTTGCGAAAGAAGCTATAATAAACGAGAGATTAGGAAAGGGTACGAATACTGATTTTTTAGCGATTAGTTTTTCCTCTCCAGATTATGTTGGGCACAAATACGGCATAAATGCCATCGAAACAGAAGATACTTATTTAAGGTTAGACAAAGATTTTGAGGATCTTTTTAACACTTTGGATGCTACAGTGGGTAAAGGGCAATACACGGTTTTTCTATCAGCCGATCATGGCGCCGCACACAACCCGTTGTTTTTGACGGATCATAAAATTCCTGCAGGTTTGTGGCCTACATCTACGGTATTGAACAACTTAAACGCTGCTTTGGATTCGCAGTTTAAGCAACCAAAAATGGCTTTGAGCTTAAGTAACTATCAAGTAAGTTTTAACAATCAATTGATCGAAAAATTTAGTTTTGACATCGACTTAATAAAAGATTTTGCAGTTAAGTTTTTGAAAAAGCAAGACGGCGTTGCTTATGCGGTTGATATGGAAAAAGCGGCGATTGCCAGTATTCCAGAATCAATAAGAGCTAAGATCATCAATGGATATAACGCAGAACGAAGCGGGTCAATTCAGATTTTGCTGAAGCCAGGCATTTTTTCTGGTTACGGAACAACCGGTACAACACATGGCAGTTGGAATCCTTACGATACGCACATTCCGTTAGTATTTATGGGTTGGGGCATAAAGCAAGGCTCGCTTAACCGTCAGACGAGTATGGCGGATATCGCATCGACCTTAGCGGCATTATTGCATATTCAAGAACCTAATGGGAACATTGGCTTGCCAATAGAGGAAGCTTTGAAGAAATAGGCTTTTGCCGAGATTTTATATTAGAGACTTCCGATTTTATCTGCGACAAACAGGTAAAACCGGAAGTTTTTTTGTGAGGAAATTTGTGCGATTTTTAAAATCTCTTGCCTTTTCCTATTAGTTGACTTAGGATAGTTTTGTTAACAAATCGTCCACACTTATTTTCACTTGTTCGCCACTCAACATATTTTTCATGCTTAACTGACCGCTCTGCATTTCATCACCACCAATGATTACCACATTTGGAATGTTTTTGTCATTGGCATACTGCATTTGCTTTTTCATTTTTGCACCGAATGGAAAAAGTTCTGCGTTAATATTGGCTTTTCTTAATTTGCTAAGAATGGGTAGTGCAAAGGTTTCTTCCGCTTCCCCAAATACGCAAATTAAAACTTTAGTACTTTCTTCTACGGTTGATGGAAAAAGGTTGAGCTCTTCCAAAACGTCGTAGATTCTATCTGCGCCAAAAGAGATTCCTACGCCGGTTAATCCTTCTTTGCCAAACATGCCGGTTAAGTCATCATACCTTCCGCCACCACCGATGGAGCCGATGTTTGCTTCGTTGGTTTTTACTTCAAATATGCAACCTGTGTAATAGTTTAATCCTCTTGCTAGTGTTAAATCCAATTCTACTTTGGCTTTATTCAGACTGAACGCACTGAGGTATTGCAGCACTTTATTTATTTCCTCGATGCCTTTTAGCCCTATTATAGAATTCGACAATATAACGGAAAGAGCCGAAAGCTTTTCGGCATTAGACCCAGATAAAAGAATGATGGGTTTTAAAATATCTAAATCTTGTTGCGTAAATGTTTTTTCCAGTAATTCTTTTTCGACGCCTTCTAGCCCTATTTTATCCAATTTATCAATAGCTACGGTCAAATCAACGATTAAATCAGGTTTTCCTATTAATTCGGCAATGCCCGATAGAATTTTTCTATTATTAATTTTTATCGTAAAATCTTTAAGTAATAAATTACTTAAAGCTTCATCGTAGATACAGATGAATTCCGCTTCGTTCAATAAAGAATCAGAGCCTACTACGTCCGCATCGCATTGATAAAATTCTCGGTAACGTCCTTTTTGTGGTCGATCTGCTCGCCAAACTGGCTGTATCTGAAAACGCTTGAAAGGCGAAGTGATTTCGTTTTGGTGCATGACCACATAACGGGCAAAGGGAACGGTTAAGTCGTAACGGAGCGCTTTTTCTGAAATTATCGGCAACAGCTTTTTTGAGCTTAAATCTTCGCCTTTCTGCTTTAAGCTATCTGCTTTAAGCATGTAATCCCCACTATTCAATATTTTGAAAATCAATTGATCTCCTTCATCTCCATACTTTCCAGTCAGCGTGTCCAAATTCTCCATAGTTGGAGTTTGGATTTCCTGATAACCGTATTTCTTGAACACCTTTTTTATGGTGTCAAAAATATAGTTACGTTTTACCATAACCTGCGGACCAAAATCACGTGTTCCTTTTGGGATAGCTGCCTTCACATTTGCCATGGCGCAAAAGTAAACATTACAATATTAATTTTTGATGGGAATTGTTCAAGAAAATATGGTTGAGAACTGGTAAATAAAGGCTGGGAATTGGAAATACTATCAAACCTTCATCATCCCAATATGCTCGCCTTTCCAATCTGGAAACAAAACACCATCTTTATTAATGCCCAAATGTTTATCCGCAACCTCACTAAATACGCTTCTAAAATCTGTGGTAACCGCTAAATCTCTTCCATCTTCTAAGTTTTCTTTTGCCAGTTCATTCATTTTTCCATGAACTTTACCGCCCAGAACATCATTACCTAAGATAAAATTACAACTTCCTCTACCATGGTCAGTTCCGCCGGTGCCGTTTTGCTTAACTGTTCTGCCGAATTCAGTCATGGTCATTACGGTAACATCATCTTGTAAAGTTCCCATATCCGTCCAAAAAGCCATGATGCTTTCACTCAGGTCATTTACATTTCTTGAGAAAATTCCTGTATCAGTACCCTGATTAAAGTGCGTGTCCCAACCTCCAGATTCTGCGAAAGCAACTTCTAAACCAACGTCCATTTTTATTAATTGAGCCATTTGTTTTAAGGAGTTACCCAAAGATGAGTTCGGATAAACGGCGTTATTTGCAGGTTTGTAGTTTTTAGTGTCCAGTTTCTTCAGCATATTCATTGCTTCAAAACTTTCTTTACCAGTGTCTTTTAATAATCCTTGCGCAGTTTGGTCATACAAATCCTCAAAACTTTTAGCAGCCATATTTGCACCAGTTGGGTTTCCACGCATTTGGATATTGAAATCCTGCAAATTGTTAATCGCTACGGATGGGTTGTCGCCATAAAAGGAGCGTGGCAAAGAGGAAGTAAGACTGACTGCCTGAAAAGGAGTTGCGGCATCATGCCCGAGCAAACCAACCGCTCGGTTTAACCAACCGCTTGCTGTACCTTTATTGAACGGAGTGCCAGATTCCATATAATCCTGTGCATCAAAATGCGAGCGGGTAGAGTTTGGCGAACCAATCCCGTGAACAATTCCTAACCGGCCATCTTTAAAAACAGATTCAAAGCCCGCCATAGAAGGATGTAAACCAAATTTACCGTCTAAATCAATCAGTGACTTTTTACCACCAGTTTTTGCAGGCGACATGAACAAAGTTGGTCTAGCAACTTTTAAATGTTCGTCTGTAAACGGCGTAACCGCCATTAAACCATCCATTGCGCCACGTTGAAAAATACAAACTAAAGTTTTTCTGCGTTTAAATAAACCCGGTTGTTTAATTTGAGCAGCGGCTTGAGTTACAAAAGTAGGTAAGCCTCCTAGTCCAATTCCAAACACTGCTAAACCGCCAGCTTTTAAAAATCCTCTTCTTGTTGTCATGATAAATATTTTTAATTTGATTACCTTTTTTGAAACTCTGGAGCACCTATAATAACCCCAACTACTTGTACTAACATCTCATTATTTGCAAAAGCGGGTTTTTTGACGGAGTTGTTCTGTTTTGTCTTGACCATGGTTTCGCCCATCATCATATCTTCATCAGCACCCATCATATCGCTTGGTGGTGCGTTTTTGCTGGCAGCGGAATTCACTTTTTCTATCAAATTAGGGTCGGTCAATAATGGATTGAGGCGTTCAATGGTTTTGCTCAAATCACGCTCTGGTAAAATAATTTGTCCGTAGGTTTTTAATGCAGCTTCACTACTTTCGGGCTCGTGGTTATTGTTTAAGGCCGCCAAATTTATTTTTACCCCATTAATTTTTTGCCCGGCAAGTGCTAGTCCAAAATTCATTCTATTCAGTAAAGCACCGGTGTTAATCCAGTACTGACCTTTATCTGGGAAACCTGTTGGCGCTTGATACGAGTAGATTTTTTGACCCATTTTGGTCATCCAACCATAAAGCTGGTAAGGTTGTGCTAAATCTCCGTCTAAAGCTCTTACTGCACTTATGGCTAATTCAAAAGGCGATTTCGTTTTTTCGCCCAATGACGCTTTCGCCCAAAAATCTGGCGAAGTAACCATTGTTATCAATATTGCTTTTACATCGCCATCTTTATCTAAAAAGGTTTTCGCCATTTTATCTAAAATACTTTGTGGCGGGTTGTCACTAATAAAACGCACCGCAAGTTTTTTAGAAATAAACTTTGCAGTGGAAGTATGATGAGCCAACATATTTAACAAATCAACCCCTTCTTGGTAGCCGCCATTGCCAGGAAACTTTTGTCCCAAAACAACTTTACTGCCGGTATCATGTCTGTTGGCAGTAAACAGAAAATCTCCATCGTGTACAAAACCTCGTTTTTCCAAGGTGGCTTCTCCTGCTTTTTCTAATTGCTTGATTAACGCAGCGCCTCCTCCATAACTGCTCATTGGGTAAACAGTCCATCCGGTCAAAACCTTGGCTGCTTGCGTAACATCAGTTTGTGTATATCCGCCATCTACGCCAAGCGTGTGTAGCTCCATCACTTCCCTAGCGTAATTTTCGTTAAGCCCTTTGCCCTTTTTGTTCTTTTTTATTTTCTCTAAAGCTGCTTTCGCTTTCGGGCTTTTTTCTGCCATCATTTCCATCTGCTCCATAGCCTCTTCGTTACCGCCCATGCTACTGAAGTTGTCCAGGTAAAAAAGCATCGCTGGCGATTTTGCTGTTGCCAATAAAAGATCTCCAAACTTTCCGAAAACATTCGGACGGATTACATCTCGCTCATAAGCGGGAATGTACATTGCGCAATTGTTATTGGTAAGCGACACATTGAAATGATTAAACCAAAAGTTGGTAAGTACTTCTTGCAATTGGTTTTCGGTATAAGTAGCCCGTAATATTTTTTGACTGATGAATTGGCGATGCAGTTCTTTCTGTGGTCGCAACCCCTTTTTCTCCATGTATGCCATCAGCTTCTGGCGATATTCTTTTTTGTCGTCTTTGTTGACGGAATCTTTATCAATTACTCCATCCTTTATAGCCATCCGTAATATTTGTGGATTTTTAGGGAAAACATCATTAACCTGTTGGTTGCTTAAGTTTATTGCATCGTAATCGCTCAAGCGACTCTGTAAATCGACGTCTTTAAATTTTGCTTGTAACTGTTGACTAAACCATTTATCTGCTCCAGCTTTCAACAGTTCATCTATGTCATTTGGCTTGGCACCGAATGTAAAGCGATTTAATAAGTGCAACGCTGCTTGCCTATCCGTTAAGCCCGCTTTTTGGTAAGCTTTTGTTATTTCGTCGTTTTTTGCACTTAAGAAAGAGGATAGTAAGAAGACTGTGCTTAACAACAAAAACGGCAAGTAAAAATATCTTAAAATAGTTTTCATTTTTTGGTTGGTTTATTCTTGTCTGACTAATTAACAACACTAAGGATTAAATACAGGACTATTTTTTTTCAACTAAGAATGTAATCCACAAAAAAAAACTCAGCATTTTTGGTGCTGAGCTCTGTTTTTTGTTTAAGAATTATTTATTTAACGGTCAATTTTTTCAATATTATTTCACTCAACACGTTCAATTTGTCTTGTTCAAACAAAATGTGGTAATCTTTCAGCGCCGTTTTTTCTTCGCTTTTGTTTTCTAGGTTAATATAATTTTGGAGGTACAAGTCGTTTGATGATTTTACCAAACCATTTATTGCTCTAAACCTGTTTCCTCCCTCACTATAAGCGAAGTAATCCATACTGCTATCTTTTTCATCAAACCAAAAATAGAAGATATCATCGTGGTGGCTTCCTCCTTTTTCTGACTCAAAGCTTACCTCGATCTGGTGGTAAGCTTTTCCCTTAACTTGCACAGTTCTTAAATATTCGGCTTTTACGGCACCATCTTTTAACTTTAAGGGTAAAAACGCAAAGTATACCACAGAGTTCAGAGATTCTGCATATTTGATGGAGTCTTTCTCCGATAGCGCAACAACTAAACCATTCTGTTCTCTTACAAAACCGTGATTACTCAACTGGTCTTTTATTGAACCTAAGCTGTCGTCCTTAAAAGTGCTCTCGAAAAAGAAATCATCATCATCAAATTTTACTTTAAAGTGCTTGTCCCGAAAATCAAAATCGATGGTTTTTCCATCAATTTTATCCATTCCATAAAACGCTATCGATTTTTTTATGATTTTATCAGGGTTTTCATTAAGCGAACAACCAGCAAAAAATAAAGCGGTAAGCGCAACAAGAAGGATGATGGATTTCATTTGCATAAGCACTAAGTTAGGAAATGATTTGTTAACAGAATCCTCTAACACCAACGGACTGTTAAGATTATAGAATACAATGGAGTGATATTTGAACCCCAAGGGAGTTAAAACCAATTTTATGAAAAGATATTTTTTAGTGTAAAGGTAAGTTCTTTTGAGCTAAATGCAGCGTCTATTTCTCGTACATCGAATCTGATAGCTATCGGATAACGCTGAGTAAAGAGAAACACCTTACTAAAACTTAATCTTTAACGCTAGCAAATATTTTTTGGAAGTCGCTTTTAAACAGCGTTTTTGTATCTAAAGAACTCAAACAAATCACTTTATAAAAACAATTGTTGGTCTCCACTATTCCAACAAAATAGTAGTAATAAATCATTGTTTCGTCGTCCAGAAAAGTTAAATCTGAACTCATAAATTTTGCAGTGCCGTTGGTGCTTACATTAGGAGATGAAACTTTTCGTTCTTTTTTATCGATTAAAAAATCCTTGAGAAATTTATCATAAACTTGGTTGATGGTTTGGTTAGCGGGATCATCAATTAACTTTATCGTTTTTTCTTCTTTAATAATGTAGCCAGAAACATCCCTGACCATGTTTCTGAACTGTATGGAAGCATCTTGGTTTAGTCCCCCAGTTTTGCTCATATAAAAAGGTAAACTGACTGTAAATCCTTCAACATTGTATTTCTCCATTAACGTTTGTGAACTGCCTACGTTGCAGAAAACAAGTAGTAGAATTAATGTTAAGTAGTTTTTCATTCTTGGGCGGATTATTGATTGTTATAACATGTTGAAGTTAAATATTTTATAGCTATTCTTTACCAGATCCTAATTATTTTGTTTGCTGAATGCTGTTGGCGTTGCTAATCCCTTATCTCATTTGGTTGGTTTGCATCTCCAATATTCACATGCTTTTTCAAAATCCGCTTCCCTTCTTTTTTAACAGCACCAGTTTTTCGCAGGCCCCAAATGATGTCGCTTGCATGTTTTCTGCTTTCTTCTAAATCTACAATTGGCGAAGGATAATCTTCGCCTATCCTACAATGATAAAGCTTTTGTTCCATTTGGCTTAGTTTCCAAGGTTCAAAAACTAGGTGTGATGGAATGTGGGTTAATTCGGGAAGCCACTGTTTAACGAAAACGCCATCCGCATCATGTTCTTCTGCATTTTTGATTGGATTGTAAATTCTGATGGTATTAATGCCGGTTACGCCAGCTTGCATCTGTATCTGCGGATAATGAATGCCCGGTTCGTAATCCAAAAATTGCCTCGCTAAAAAGAAATTGAGTTCTCGCCAATCTTGCCAAAGGTTAAAAGTGAAGAACGAAACCACCATTGCTCGCATCCTAAAATTGATATAGCCTGTCGCCACCAAACAACGCATACAAGCATCAACCAACGGAACGCCTGTTTTACCTTGTTCCCAAGCTTTTATGTATTGTGGGTTTTTCGGTTTGATGAGTGCGTCATAGCCCTTATTCACATTCTGGGACTCCATGCGACATTCACTTTCAAATTTTTGTATAAAATGGCAATGCCAATGTAAACGAGAGATGAAATTGGAAAGATCTCTTTTGTAAGCTGAGGTTTTATAGTGTTGCCGAGTGTAACGATAAACCATCCGCATGGAAATATTTCCATAAGCTAAATAAGGGGACAAGCGACTGCAACTTTTACGGCTCAATGCTGGTTTAGAGATGTGGTTGCTGTAGTTTTTATGTCGCTCTTTCACAAAAGATTCCAAGTATCGCCAAGCAAAGGTTTCGCCACCAGGCTGGAAATTTTTGTTGGGCATTGTTATTTCAGCTGATAAGGGGTCGCCTTTTAAAACATTGTAAAAATCAGCGTCAAGCTTGATGATGTTCCAATTGGTTTCTCCCACAAATTTTGGAAATTCGCACATCTGATTTTCCCAGTTTTGTTGCCAATTCTCTCTTGATTTTAACTCTCTAGTTACACCAAAATGCTGGTATTCATTCCATTCGATTTGTTCTTCAATACAAAACTTTTGAACTTGAATATCCCTGTCGAAAGTGATTTTATTCCCCGTTTCTTCGTGTGAAAAGATGGTGTGAATTTGGTATTTTGATTGGATTGATTTTAAAACGGTTTCGACCTCCTGATGGAAAATATATATACCACTTTGCAAGTCTTTCAACTTGCTTTGCATGTCCATCAAGGATTGATATATAAATCGCCAATGTCTCACATCGCTATCAGGATAAGCCATTACCGATGGTTCAAAACAATAAATCAGTAAAATTGGCAAATCACTTTTTTGTGCGATTTGCAAAGGTTCGTGATCGGTAAAACGAAGGTCGCGTTTAAACCAGACGATGTTGATTTTTTGTTTTGGTGGTTGTTCTTCTTTGGTCATGTGGATGTTATTTAAAGAAGGTTTTGATGTGGATTGTTTTTGAGA
>JBBSTQ010000104.1:0-9908 GCA_038235745.1 Sphingobacteriales bacterium | reverse complement strand
CAATGATGCGAATTTTGGAATTAAAGCTCTAAACAGTCGTTCGTGAAAAACGCAAAACCTATAACAAATTCCACTTTATAAATTCGGCATGATCTAAAAGAAGCTCAGGAACAAGTTCTAAACACAAACTAGGAAAATTAATTTTTTAAAACAGCTAAGGAACTATTAGATGAGTTATAGTGCTGTCTAAACATATCATCATTTCAAAAAACAAAAAATGAGTTTCACTACTTCTCATTCTAATACTCATATCTGCAAACGCATATCCCTGCAATTGCAAAACTGTTTCTAAAAAAGTAGAGTTCGAATCTTCTACATGATATTTCTAGGTCAAATTACGATTGTTAATGAACTCTACTTCGATATTGAAATTGAAGAAGTTTTTAAACGAGTGAAGACCGATGTAATGCGGGTAGAAATAACTGGTCTCTCTATACACCCTGAAAAAGGCGAGAATCTTGAACAAAAAAATCAGACTTACCAAGCCTGATTTTTTTAAAACTATCCAAAAAACTAAACACTACTGAATCAAGAAAGGCGCTTTGCCATCTGTGATAATAATTTTTGAGTTTGGAGATTTCGCAAGTTCGTTGAAAGCTTCAATACTTCTTAGCTTAATGATTTCTGCGGTTAGCCCTTCCGCCAGAACCTTTTGTGCATCTTTAATTCCTGTTGCTTCAATTAGTCTTCTATCTGCATCTAACTTGGCTTGTTGTAAAATAAACACCATTCTAAGTGCATCCTGCTCTGCTTGTAATTTTTGCTCGATAGAATTTGCAAGACCAGCTGGTAATTGAATGCTTTTCATCAAGACAGCCTCAGTAATTATTCCTTGTTTTACCAAATTCTCATCCATTTTCAACTTTATTTCTTGTTCAATTTCTGCTCGCATACCAGAGTGCATATCTTTTGCAAAATACTTTGAACAGATATCTGCCGAAGCAGAACGAAACACACTTGAAATAATTGATTCGTAGTTTAAACCAATCGTTTTTAAAATAGTGGGCACCTGTTCTGCATTTAATCTATACAATATAGAAATCTGCGAAACTATACTTAAACCTTCTTTACTTGGTAAACTTAACGCCAACTCCAAGTTTCTGGTTTGTACAGGCACTTTGACAACTTTGCTGGTAAAGGGGTTGTAACCTACCGATCCTGTGGTTACAACGTTATTAGATAGCTTTCCGAGTTTTTGTTTTACTCCTACTTCGCCCGGTCTTACAACAGCACAACTTGTAGCTATTGTAGCTACTGCAACTAATAATACGCTTACTTTTTTCATCGTTTTATGATTTTACGTGTTTACAAAACCAAATGTATATCAGAAATTTTTATAAGTATTATTTATAATAATTATGGAAATAATAAGAATAATTTATGAATCGGTTAACCTGTTTTAAGTAATTGTTTAAACAACTAAACGCAGGTATTTGAACTAAATAGCAAACCGTTCTAAACTTTTAAGTTGACCATTTACCATCAGTTTTACCATTAGTTGACATTACTGGAAAGCATTTTCTTCGGAGTAAGTCCATTCACGAAGTATATCAAAAACTTAATTCAAGAATATCTTCCTTTGCATAAAGAATTAGATGATTTTAGTTGACAACTGAGTAAGACAAATTATACCAAATATGGTTGATAAATAGTCTAATGGCAATTTTTTAAAACACATAGAGACATAGGTTTTCGAGAAAGAAATAAAGGACATAGGCTATGTTCCGCAAAGCGGAACGCTATGTGAATCCAAGCTGCAAGCCCTTAGTCTATACAAATCTATGTTTCTATGTTGTGAATGTTAGACAAATATATAAGCATACGCATTATTAAAACAAATTAGACATACTTCAAAAGGACAAAAATTATAAAGCAAAAAAAGAGACCAATGTGCTGTTGGCCTCTTTTAGGGGTTAATCTAATTTATGTTTTATTGTTATTGTGTGCCGCTAATTAATGGAAAAATTGGGCTTAAGCTGTAACTCGGGACGTATGAAATCACAGGATCAACTTTTACCACTTTAAACTCGGTTCTGCGGTTTAATTGATGTTCTACTTTAGTGCATTTTACACCATCAGCACATTTGTTCAGCAATTGTGTTTCGCCGTAACCGTTGGCTGTTAATCGCTCTTTATCAGCACCGCTTTTAAGCAAGTAACCTTCTGCAGATAATGCCCTCTTTTTAGAAAGAGCCATGTTGTAAGCCGCTTTACCTCTAGCATCAGTATGGGATCTTAACTCAATGTTTACATTTGGCGTAGTCTTCATAAAATTCAACACCTTCTTCAACTCGGGTTCTGCGTCTTTACGAATATTGTATTTATTAAAGTCGTAGTAAATATTGTTCAATCTTACCAAATAAGCCTCTTCCCCTTTTTCAACCTCAAACTTCACGTTGTAAACTGTTGATTCGGTTGCGCCTTTGGTAGTGATTTCGCCTTGTTGTCGGTTAAAATATTTATCCACGTCTCCTCGTACTGCATAATCTGTGGCGGGCTCTAAATCAAACTTAAAACCACCCTCTTCATCAGACACTAAACTTTGTTCTGCGCCAGTGTTTTTGTTTACCAAAAACACTCTTACACCTTCGATTGGTGTATCGCTATCTTTTTGAACTACCGTACCCTGCAAAACATAAAACTTTTGCTTTGGGCTTTCACTAAATTGGTAGATATCATCAGAACCTTTCCCGCCTTGGCGATTAGAAGATAAAAAGCCAGTCAAATTATCATCGAAATAATAAATCCCGAAATCGTCTTTAGAAGAATTCATCGGAGCTTTCAAGTTCTCTGGTTCTGCCCAGTTCTCTTTTTCTCCTTTTGCCGAAAAAATATCTAAACCACCAATGGTAATGTGTCCTTTTGAAGAGAAAAACAATTTGCCATCTTTCCTCACGCTAGGGAAAACTTCATCATGTTTAGTGTTAATTTTAGCACCGCAGTTTTTAGGTTTAGACCAGCCTGAACCTGATTTTTCCGAATAAAAAAGATCCATCCCGCCAAGGGTTCCCGGCATATCAGATGCAAAATAAAGTATTTTACCATCCGGACTTAAAGCTGGGTGTTCTATAGAATACACAAACGGACGATTGTAAGCAAACGACACTGCCTGTTGCCAAACACCGTTTTGTTTGGTGCTGTAAAAAATGGCTTTTCTAAATACAGCGTCCCTATTAGATGGCTTTTCGTCTACGGTGGTTACGCCTGCTTTGGTAAAATAAAGGGTATTACCGTCTGCACTTAAAGTTGCAGGTCCAGAGTGGTAATTGTCGTTTATCTCGGCTGGCATCAAGCTCAATTTCATGTTATCAACAGACATACTATCCGCAGTTTCTGCCTGATAAAGCTTTAAATAAGGATTACCAGTCCAGCCGTAAATTTTAGGATATTTTTTTTCGTTAACTGGTGTTAAAAACTCCCTATCAGATACAAAAATGAACCCCTTCCCGTTCGGAATCGGAGAAAAATCAGCATATTTTGTATTGAATGCGCTCTGGTTGACAATTTGTATATCAGCATTTGGGTTTTCTAACCATATACGAGCTGCATCACAGCTATTGGCCAAAATTACAGCTTCGTCGCTTTCTGATGGCACACGCTCTGCATAGGTCAAATAATTGCGTTTTGCCTGCTCAAACTTTCCGTTTTCTTTTAGCGCATCTGCAAAGTAAATGTAGTTGATCGGGTTAAATCCAGGGAATGTAAGAACGGTTGCGTAAGCTTTCTCGGCCTCTACAGAGTTATTTGTAAAACGATAACAGTTCGCCAACTTTTCTGCAACTTCAACCGTCGGATTTTTTTCCATTACCTTTTCGTAAATCTCCATGGCGTACTTATAGTCGTACCTTTCATAATATTTGTTTGCCTTGCCTAAATCGTCTGAGAACAATTTAAAGGGTATCAAATAAATGATTAGCCCTACACAAAAAACAATTAGTAAAATTTTTTTTATTTTCATTTCCCTAAAAATATCGTGGTGTAAGAATGCGGTAATCTTTTTTACCTCCAAATGTGTAACCTAAAGAAATCTCATGCGAACCATTGTCAAACCCCTGCAAACCAGAAATAGAGTGGTCGTAAGAATAACCAAGCCTAAACCCCTGACCGGCAAAAACTTCCAATAAGCCAACTATCGCGTCGCCAGTTTTCACATTCCCTACAGTACCATTTTTCTTCCAAACGTTTATTGACGTTCTGTACGATGCACCAATCCAAACCTTTTCTCCTAACAGAAAAAAGTTGTTGATATCTAAGTTTGTAGGCCCTTTAGTATCTTCTTTAATTAAAAAGGAAGGCTTAAATTTTAAGAAATCATTAACATCCACTAAATAGCCCGCTGTTAAAAAGAAATGTTGCCCTTGCTTAAGTACCAAATTTTTGGCAGCAGTGCTATAATCAAAAGCTTGTGAAAATAAGTTAGTTGCAGAAAAACCAGCATAAAATTTATCCGTACTAAAATAAACTCCTGCCCTTGCGTCTGGAGCGATGAAAGACAGTCGCCCACCTGAAAAATTTGGATCGGATGGGTCATCAAAAGTCGCATTGCCATTATTCAACGAAAATTGTCCAATACCTGCCCCCAAACCAAACGCTAGAGTTCCTTCTTCGCTGGTCTTGATTTTATAAGAATAATTCAAATAGGCATTTGTTTGGCCTTGCAGACCAATTCTGTCGTTAACAACGGTTAAAGCCAAGCCGACTTTATCGTTAGCAAAACTGCCATCCACAACCAAAGATTGTGTTTTTGGTGCGCCATTTACGCCTACCCATTGTGTGCGGTGCAAAGCGCTTAAATTTAAAGAGCCCTTGTAACCAGCGTAAGCAGGATTTATGACCAAAGAATTGAACATATATTGGCTGTATTGCGCATCTTGTTGGGCAACAGCACAAAAAGCACTTGCCAATAAAGCAAAGCATATGAAAACACTTCTCTTTACTTTAATCATGCTTTTGCAGAGTTATAAAGCCTTTGTAAACCTTGGCTTCGTTGTTAATATTTACTTTGAGTAGGTAAAAATAAGTTCCATTATTTAGGCCTGCGCCATTCCAGGCATTGGCATTATTGTAACCTTTCGTCCTCAAAACTTCACTACCCCATCTGTTCAAAATAGTAAGTTCATTATCCGGAAAAAGGTTGATGTTCTTTATTTCCCAAGTATCGTTTTTACCGTCACCATCTGGCGAGAAGCTATTGAAAATAGTGATGGGGTCATTTATTGGCGTAATGAACGACACGGTCAAGGGCAGTTTGCTGACTGGCTCCAGTGTTGAAAATGTAATCAACTTTGCATCTGGCTGGGTAGCAGAAAGCGGGCGAACATTGGAAATGCCGGCTTTTTCCCATAAACCAAAATCAATCCATTTTACCAGTTGATTAAAATCGCCATCTACCGTTTTGTCAAACACAAATTGATATTCAACAGTGCTTAACCCTGATTTCTGATCGGCGAAGTAAAAGTATTTGTCGTTGATTTCATTTACATCAAACCGTCTAGATAACCTGCTATAACCTTCAGTTGAGGGATCTTTATTCATAAAGCTCAGCCCGATGACATTATCCAGGTTGTCATTAGTTTTGATAGTTACCGGACGGTAAATTAAACTTCCAGTGATTTTTGAACCTAACGGATAAGTATAATCACTTGCTGTGTTGGTATGTTGGTAAAGAAACCCTTTTGAGTTTGTACTGATAAAACCAGTGGTATAATTAATAGAGTTTACAGAAGTTCCCAAGATTTCGAGGTTGTTATCTTCGAGTGCGAACTCTAAATTATTGATGTTTAAAGTAGATCGTATATCAACATTGACCAACAACTTCTTTACGCCTGATCCGGCTAGTGTTAAATTCGGGAAAACTGTTTTTTGTGTGCCACCAATAGTCTGATTAGCTCCTTTGAGCGTAACGATACCTGTTGATGCCAAAGAAAATACGCCAGCAACATCATCATTAATCCAATTTCCGTTTACACTGATCTCTCCAAAATTTTGGACCGTTCCGGCTGCGTTGGTAAAATTTCCGGTTACGGTTAATGTTGCTGCATTTTGCACAAATAGGGCATTACCGTTGTTTAGCAACTGGGCATTGCTTGCTAAAGACGCCATTAGCAAAAGCGAAAGACTGTAAAGAGATATTTTATTTTTCAAGATCATTAAGCAGATTTAAAAAATTGCCAGTTGATAATTGCCTGCTATGGAAATCGGGTTAGCAGTTACATTATAAAACTTTATAGATATTTCGTTAGGATTACTTACCCATGCGTGTGAAATAATAATTCCATCAGGTAAATTGAAAGAAGGAGAACACAAAACGGCGCTTGTTGTACCTGCACCTTGAAACGTAAACGTTCGTGTAGAAAAACCACTCCCGAGAATTCCAGAAGCAGGCGCAACATTTACTTGTTGCTTATTACTTTTATTAAAGTTAAATCGATTCCAAATCAGCACTAACGGATTAAGAGAATCAAACACCCGTTGGTAAATATCTCCCGTTTGTTCATCCAAGTACAAATCATTTAGCTTTCCCATATTAGCTGGCACCCCTTGCCCAGTAAACCAGGTTAAGCCTTCGCCAACAGCAACCCATTTAGCGCCGTCCCAATAGTTGAACTTTGCGTCTGCCGTGTTAAAAACCAACAATCCAGTTGCTGGTGATGCAATCGCATTTCTTTGTGCCACCGTTAGTCTTGGCACTAAAACACCTTTACTTGTTGACACTACATCCAACACTGCACTTGCCGCAGGAGTTACAGTTCCTATACCGACAGAGCCTTGCGCAAAACCGCTTCCGTTTATACCTAAACTCAATATCGCCACTAATGCAATTGCAAATAAAAAGGGCTGTTTTGCGGAGATTTTTGCGCTTGGTAAAGTTTTTTTCATCTTATCAAAAAGTTATCAACGTTGAGTTATAAACACTGTTAATATCGTAGAACATGGCTGAATGTTCAATAAACAAAGATTATTTATAAAAAAGCATTCTACAGAAAAAGTTATCAACAAAGTGTTGTTAACATCTATAATCCCAATAAAGATTAGGGCTTTGCGGTTATTTTTTTATTTTAGCAACTTATTACTCAAAATAAATATGACACTAGAAAACGACGATTTAAAACGTATGGCCTCACAGGTGAGGAGAGATATTGTACGTATGGTTTACGAATGCCAATCAGGACACCCAGGAGGCTCTTTGGGTTGCACCGATTACCTTGTAGCGCTATATTTCAAAATAATGAAGCATGACCCATCTTTTAACATGGATGGCATTGGCGAAGATCTTTTCTTCTTATCAAACGGACATATCTCACCAGTTTTCTATAGTGTTTTAGCTAGATCTGGCTATTTCCCTAAAGAAGAACTAAAAACTTTTAGAAAGCTGAACTCTAGAGTACAAGGACACCCAACAACCCATGAAGGATTGCCAGGTATTAGAATTTCTTCTGGTTCTTTAGGGCAGGGAATGTCGGTTGCGATTGGTGCTGCACTAGCCAAAAAGTTAAATAAAGACAATGGCATTGTTTACACTTTGCATGGCGATGGCGAATTACAGGAAGGCCAAAACTGGGAAGCTGCCATGTTTGCGCCTTTCAACAAAGTGGATAATTTGATCTGCGTTATTGATGTTAACGGACAACAAATTGATGGGCCAACGGATAAAGTTTTAGGACTGTTGGATTTAAACGCAAAGTTTACTGCTTTCGGCTGGGAAGTGATGCACATGGATGGTAACGTGATGGAAGAAGTGGTTTCTACTTTAGAACTTGCGAAATCAAAAACCGGACAAGGAAAATGCATCATGATTTTGATGAAAACAGAAATGGGCAGCGGTGTTGATTTTATGGAAGGCTCTCATAAATGGCATGGTGTTGCACCAAACAAAGAACAGCTTGCTGATGCTTTGGGTCAATTAGAAGAAACTTACGGAGATTATTAATAACTAAGTAAAAAGTTAAAAGTAAAAAGTCAAAAGACTCATAGTTCTGAAAACAATAGACAAATATATTCTTGCGTTCTCAGGCTATAACTTAAAAAAATAAAATAAGAAAACGTGAAAAAGTATACATATACAGAAAGTAAAGACACCCGCTCCGGATTTGGAGCTGGACTTTTAGAAGCTGGTAAAAAGAACGACCAAGTTGTTGCACTTTGTGCAGATTTAGTAGGTTCATTAAAAATGCAGGATTTCATCAAAGCTTTTCCAGAGCGTTTTACGCAAATGGGTATCGCTGAAGCTAACATGATGGGCGTTGCAGCAGGTATGACTATCGGCGGTAAAATTCCTTTTACAGGAACTTTCGCTAACTTTTCTACCGGAAGAGTTTATGACCAGATCCGTCAGTCGATTGCTTATTCTAACAAAAATGTTAAAATTTGTGCATCACACGCTGGTTTAACTTTAGGAGAAGATGGTGCAACCCACCAGATTTTAGAAGATATTGGCATGATGAAGATGTTGCCAGGGATGACGGTTATTAACCCTTGCGATTATAACCAAACCAAAGCAGCAACTGAAGCTATTGCAGAGTTTGAAGGTCCGGTTTACTTGCGTTTTGGTCGCCCGGTGGTTCCAGTATTTACAGATCCAGATCAAAAATTTGAGATTGGCAAAGCTTGGATGGTTAACGAAGGTACAGATGTAAGTATTTTTGCAACCGGCCATTTAGTTTGGGAAGCTATTTTAGCTGGCGAAAAACTTGCAGAAGAAGGCATTGATGTAGAAATTATAAATATCCACACCATTAAACCTTTGGATGAAGAAGCCGTCTTAAAATCGGCAAAGAAAACAGGTTGCGTTGTAACTTGCGAAGAGCATAACCGTTACGGTGGCTTGGGCGAAAGTATTGCACAATTATTATCTACCAACACGCCAACACCAATGGAGTTTGTGGCTGTTGATGATAGCTTCGGCGAAAGCGGTACACCTGCCGAACTGATGAAAAAATATGGTTTAGATAGCAGCAATATTGTTGAAGCTGTAAAGAAAGTGATGAAAAGGAAATAACATTTTTCCCAAATCATTAAAAATAAGCCGAAGACAGATATATCTTCGGCTTATTAGTTTAAAGCAAAATGGAGATACATGACTCATTAATACTTCAGAAATTTGAGGACGAGAAAACTCGGAATGAGGCATTTGGTCTTTTGCTTAAAAAATATCAGCAAAAGGTTTATTGGCACATCAGACGCATGGTTTTAAACCACGACGACGCTGATGATCTGGTGCAGGATGTGTTTATCAAAGTTTGGAAAAACCTCTCCAATTTTAGGCAAGATTCGCAATTATACACTTGGCTTTACCGCATTGCCAGTAATGAGTGTATTACTTTCCTAAATAAAAAGAAAGCAAAAAACAACGTTTCGCTTGATGAACTCCCAGAGCAATTGACCAACAATTTGAGTGAGGAGAATTATTTTTCGGGAGATGCCATTCAGAAAAAGCTACAAATGGCGTTGCTTACCTTACCCGCAAAACAAAAATTAGTATTCAACATGAAGTACTATGATGATTTAAAATTTCAGGAGATTTCTGATGTTTTAGGAACGAGCGTTGGTGCGCTAAAAGCATCTTACCACCTTGCGGTTAAAAAAATAGAACATTATCTACGAACTACGGATTAAACCTTTTCAGTTAAAAACAATCAATGGTTATGAAAAGCGAGGATGAAAACATGGAACTGGAACAAGAAGCACCAAATTTAGCAAAGGTAAATAAGGCAAACCCTTTTATTACACCAGAAGGCTATTTTAATCAGTTGCCCGAAGAAATAATAAATTCAATTGCGTTAAGCGAGATTTTACCTGTTGAAAATAATTTTAATATTCCTGAAAATTACTTTGAAAACTTACCGGGACAAATTCAATCGTTGGTTTATTTAGATGCGCTTTCGGAAAACGATCAAGATTTCGCCATT
>JBBSTQ010000103.1:0-9926 GCA_038235745.1 Sphingobacteriales bacterium | reverse complement strand
TAGAAATAATACTTTCCGTTTTTGTAAGCCATATCTGGCGCCCAACAATCATCGGATTTACCCATGTAGGTGCTAGACGGGTCAATGGTGGTTTCCAGTTTCCAGCTGATTAAATCTGTAGATGTCCATATTTTCCAATCTGGCATCACAAATTTTTTGGCGTTAATATCTCCGTCTCTGGTTGCGTAGAGGTAAGCTTTATTATTAAAAATATAAATATGAGGATCTGCCATGCCTACGTCCGCAACCATCGGTTTTATTTTTTTTGTGCTGTCGGTGGTCATTTTTACACTTGCACAACTTATAAAAGTGGCTTGGCAAAAAAGCAGACCTATTATGGCTATCCTATTCATTGTTTTTTGGTTAAGGCTAAAATGTCCGAATCGTTTTTTTTAAAATGCTTTTTTACTGTTTAAATAATCGCTTGCAGGCACTCCGTGTAGTTCTTTTAACTCCGCATACCTTCTTCTCAACACATTAAGTTCATTTTTATATAGTGGATCTTTTGCCAAGTTTTTGGTTTCATGTGGATCAAAACGTATATCAAACAGCTCTTCGTAATTGTCTTCAAAATAATTCATGTACTTAAAACGGCTGGTAACTACTCCTTCTTGGCGTGGCAAACGTGGTCCACCTAAAAAGTAATACTGGTAAAAGAAATCTTTTCTTTCAGGAATTTTATTTTCCAGCACTTCAAATAAGTCAATTCCTTGCATAGTTTCTGGCGCTTTTACTCCGGCCATGGCTAAAATAGTTGGGGCGATATCGATGTTCAACACCATTTGTGGCGCTCGGTATTGCTTTATTTTATCAGGGGAAACTGGGTTATAAATTAACAGCGGAATCCTTACAGACTCTTCGTAACCCCACCATTTACCTTCCATGCCATGTTCGCCCAAAAACATTCCGTTATCGCCCATTACAATAATAATGGTGTTATCTGCAATTCCAAGCTTATCCAGTTTCTGCATCATCCTACCAATGGCATCATCAACGCCTGTAATTAAGCGGTAATAATTCTTTACGTTTTCTTGATACAGTTCTGGGGTATCAAAAAATCCTTTCCATCTTGCCCTACCAAAATTGATATCCGTTCTAAAAAACGGAGGAAATTGCTCCCAATATTTTGGGTCGGCGGTAATAGGCTTTGGGATGGTTACATTCTTATAATAATCTTTGTATTTAGGTTGAATTACGTAAGTTGATGGTGTGCCATCCTGCTCATGCGGAGCTTTAAAACTCACAGATAAGCAAAAAGGTTTTTTACTGTCTCCGTAACCAGTTAAAAAATCTTGAATCGCATTGCTAAGCGTGTCCGTATCATGTATCTCTTTACCATTTTTTCCTTTGATAAGATAATCAGGCTGTAGTTTTTCGCCCGCTTCTGAATTCACAAAAAAATCAAAAAGTTGTTCTGGCGGGTGTAGGCCGATACCAAATTTGCCAATAAAACCCATATTGTAACCTGCGTTTTTTAGCAAAGCGGGGTAAGTATTTGATAAAGCTTCCGGACTTAAGTCTGTGCTAAAGTCGCTGATTTTATGTTTATTTTCGTACTGACCGGTCAATATACCTGCCCTGCTCACACAGCAAATCGAAGTAGTAACATAAGCGTTTTGAAATAACACGCCAGCATTTGCCAATTTATCCATATTTGGCGTTTGGATAATATTATTGCCCATTGCACCCATCGCATCCCAACGTTGGTCATCGGTCAACAAAAAAATAATATTAGGCTTTTTCCTTTGGATTGCTTCGCTTTGCTTCTGAGAAAATCCTTTGAGAGGGATGACTCCTAGAAGACAAAATGCGATGAGATTTAAAATGCTGATTTTTTTCATTTTTTGTTCTTATTGATGTTTAATCTATCGCCAAAATCTTCATTACAAGCTGTGTTTTTAATCGCCGAGCTGAGCGTTGCCCATTTTTGCTAAAAAAAAACGGATTAATATATTACAAACACAACGGTATTAAAATTAAAATTGGGCTTTTGGTGGTTCTTTTGGTTTTACTTCCAATAGTAATGATTATAGACGACTTTACTGTCCTGAGGTATCCTGTTCGTGATCACTGTTTAACTGATTCTAAATTGGTTTTGCGAAACCTCATTTGCTTTTTACGCCCTTCAGGTTTGCTGTTAGTAATTAGATTTTTTGTTCTGTAAACCTTTAGCATCCATAATATCACAGCTTTTTTCAAACTAACGGTGTGTGCAAAACAGTTTTTTCGTTTATTACTTCCAAAATTACTTTTAACCGAGACTACGATAGTACATATAAATCATAAAATAGTCCAAATTGAGATAAAAGATTAAGTTTTTCTCGCATCGGACGTATTCGTTACGATAATTGCAATTCCGTCTTAACTTATCAAAGTCAACACTTGGTAAAACATCTGGATCTGTAGCCTGGGTACTGTCGTTCCAAATTAGAAACACGATTACGAAAAGTGGTTTTTAGTGTAGCAAAATGATAGGGACGAAAACCCGGAAAGATTTAGAACAAGATTTATGGAAGAGCTATGGCCTTAAGAAAGGGCATTCTATTTTAAAATTTGAAACAACAAAACAATTGCACCCGCTTCTTTAAGGTGCTCTCGTAAATATTTCAACGCACTTGTGATTTGATTCTCCACAGATCTTTTAGAAATTGCTAATTTTTCGGCAATCTCCGCATTAGATAGGTTTTCATATCTACTCATCAGGAAAATTTGCTTACACCTTTTCGGAAGCCTGTTCAGTAAACCTTCAATGTTAAGTTCTAATTCACGTAGGTTTAACTGCTCTTCTGCCTCGTTTTTAACGGAAGCCTGTGGGATATTTTCATATTCATCAACATAACTCAAGTGCAACTTTCGAACAGACTTTTGTTTTTTGTAAACGTGATATCTTGCTGCGGTTTTAAGATACTCTTTTAAATAAATAATGTCCAGATGGGCTCGCTTGTTCCAAATATTTAAAAATATGTCATGGGTAATATCACTGCATAGGTCATGGTCTTTAATATAGCTGAAGGCTGTTTTAAAAACCTTTTCCCAGTGTCTATTAAACAGAGTTTCATAAGCGGCGGTATCATCCTGCTTAATTTTTTCCCATAGTTCTATATCGTTTAGTTGGCTATACATTTGGTTACAATTTCAAATTACCATAAAAATTGTTGTCAATCAAAAGTTTGATGACTTAAAAAAAATAAAAAATTTATGTGTGTGTGGTAATTAATTAGACTCTTAGTAATTGTAGGCTCGCCCCCAAGCGAGTGAAATGTTAACCAATTATAACGAATGACACAAGAAGAATACATTCTCCTTTATGAAAAATTTGAGAACGGTGCTTGTTCTGATAAAGAAATTGAACAATTACTCAAATTTGAAGACGATTTTGTAATGTTTGACCAGGAATGGCAAATGGTAATGGGAGATAAAAAATCTACCAGAGAAAAAATGTTTAACAAGTTAAGAAGTAATATCGGCCAAACACAAAAGCTGAAAACGCTCAATACTAAATATGTCCTAGCCATTGCGGCAACTCTTTTATTGTTAATGTCTGTTTCGTTAATCCTGTTTTTACAAACAAAATCTGAGTCTCAGCAAATAACCAAAGTAAAAAAGACAGAAGCAATTTTGCCAGGAACCGATAAAGCTATTTTGAAAATGGCAGATGGTTCTAAAATTATATTAGATGAAATTAAGACTGGTAAAACCCTAACGTACGGAAACCTCAGCATCACAAAAACAAATAGCGGCGAAATTATATACGTTGCAAATGCTAACGTCAACAATGAAAATACAGATGGATTTAACGAAATTATTACCCCAAGGGGAGGCCAGTTTTCTGTTATTTTAGAGGATGGCTCTAAAGTTTGGTTAAACGCCAGTTCAAGCTTAAAATTTCCAAGAAAATTTGCTAACGATCAACGCAAAGTTGAGCTTAAAGGAGAGGGATATTTTGAAATTGCAAAAAATGCAAAGAAACCTTTCTTTGTAGAGGCTAACAATGCCATCATTAAAGTGTTAGGCACCCATTTCAATATATCTAATTACGCAAACGACAATTCAATTAAAACAACCTTGCTCGAGGGCTCAGTTGAAATGACTGCAATGGGGAATAAAAGAACGCTTGTTCCAAATCAAGAGGCTTTATATCTAAACAATTCTAAAATCTTAGAACTAAGAAATGCGCCAAATGCAGCGGATGCAATTGCTTGGAAAGAAGGTGTTTTCGTGTTTAGAGATGAGAACATCCAAAGCATCATGCAGAAACTATCAAGATGGTACGATGTAGATGTTGTTACTGATAAAGAAATTCTAAGCGAACAATTTTCAGGTTCAATTTCTCGGTATCAAAACATAGACAAGGTATTAAGTCAACTAGCATTAACCGGAGCCTTAAAGTTTAAAATACAGGGAAGGAGGATTTATGTTATGAAATAAATATTACTCACGGCAATCATAACATAAAAAACCAGGAACACTGCTATGTTCCTGGAATATTTAAGATTGCTTAAACCAGTCATCGAAAACCAATTATTTTTTACAATCTAAATTTTTCAAATATATGAAACTTTGCTATCCTTTTAGGAGTAGGGCTATTTCCTGCATTCCTTTTAAACTTTTATTGACCATGAAATTTACTTTTCTATTCATATTAGTTTCGGTGATGCAGGTAAGCGCATCTAGCTTTGCCCAGTCCATCAACCTAAAAACTGATAATGCAACATTACTTGAAGCGCTACAGAGCATTCAACAACAATCGGGCTACAAGCTTTTGTACAATACAAAAATGCTTAAATCTGCAAAATCTGTTAACGTATCGGTAACCAATTCAACCGTAAAAGAAGCCTTAGATGCTTGTTTTAAAAACCAGACGCTTGGCTTCGTTATTGACGATAAAACGATTATTCTTAAATCTTTACCCGCAATTAATACGGTGATAAAAAAAGACATTTCAATTACCGGAACGGTGCTTGATAAAGATGATTTGCCTTTGCCTGGTGTAGCTGTAACAATAAAAGGAACTACTACGGGTACAGTTACAGATATTAACGGTAAATACAGTATTAGCGTCCCGGATAATAACGCAGTATTAGTTTTTTCTTTTATAAGCTTTGTAAGTCAGGAAGTTGTTGTAGGAAGCAAAACAAACATCAACATTGTGCTTGATGAGCAAGCACAAAATTTAGATGAAATTGTAGTTGTTGCCTTTGGTACCCAAAAGAAAGAAACTTTAACAGGTGCTGTATCTTCAATTCAAACTAAAGAAATTAAACAAAGCCCTGCGGCCAATTTAGCGGTTACTTTGGCAGGACGACTACCAGGTTTAACCGCAATACAACGTAGTGGTGAGCCGGGTAGAGATTTAACACAGTTATTTATACGTGGACAGGGAACGGTAAATGCACAAGCGCCAATTGTTTTGGTGGATGGAGTAGAGCGTGACTTAACATACATAGATCCAAACGAAGTAGAATCTGTTACGATATTAAAAGACGCATCTTCAACAGCAATATTTGGAGTTAGAGGTGCTAATGGTGTTATTTTGGTAACTACCAGAAGAGGAACATCAGAAATTCCAGAAATTAATTTTAGTTCAGAATTTGGTTTACAATCCTTTACAAGAGTTGCTGACCCTGTAAATTCTTTTGACTTTGCTACCTTAAGAAATTTGGCGCAAGTTAACGATGGCAGAGCACCTGCTTATTCGCCAGAGGCTTTGCAGGCTTATCAAGACGGTTCAGATCGTTTGAGATTTCCAGACACAGACTGGAATGACATGTTAATCAACAATCAAGCCTTACAGCAACGTTACAACTTAAATATTTCGGGTGCTGCAAAAGCAGTAAAATATTTTGTAAACGCTGGTGTTTTAAACCAAGGTGGACAATTTAATACAATTAAGGAGTTAGGTTACGATCCAAGTTTTAACTTAGGACGTTATAACTTTAGATCTAATATAGATTTACAAGTAAACAAAGGTTTAAAAGCATTCTTAAACTTAGCGGGTTACCTTGAAAAACAAAACTCTCCATTCGGGGTTTCAGTGGCATCAACAGGGCAGGGAGGGCAGTCTCCATCTTCATTCATTTTAGCTAATATTTTTGATATGCCGGCAATTATTCCCGGGCCTTTAGCGCCAGATGGTACAGTAACTACTAGCCCAACTTTGGTAAACCCTGCCTACGGCATGCTAAACAGATCAGGCTATAGGCAACAAACTAGAAGTAATGTAATTGCAACTTTCGGTATGGAACAGCAGCTAGATAAAATTACCAAAGGTTTATCTGCTAGAGCGGTAATATCATTTGACTCTAGAGCCACCAATAACCTAAATGCATCTAAAACATTTGCCAAAAGCATACAAATAATAGATCCAAATGTAAAAGGCGCCGATGGAAAAGACAGTGTTTCTTACGTAAGATTTAATGATGATTTAGATAATCCGATTGTTATAGGCGGTGAAAGTAACTTTACAAGCTTCACAGATTTTCAAGGATTTTTAAATTACAATCGCACATTCGGTAAACATGCTGTAACAGGTTTAATATTTTTGCAACAACAAAAAAGAATAATTGACAACCAATTACCATTTAATTTACGTGGTGTCTCTAGTAGGGTAACATACGGATTTAATGCAAAATATTTTGCAGAATTTAATGCTGGTTATAATGGTTCGGAGCAATTTGCAAAAGGAAACAGATTTGGTTTTTTCCCTGCTGTATCTGGCGCCTGGATTATATCTAGAGAAGACTTTTGGAAGGATAATGTAAAAGCGATTGATTTATTTAAAATAAGAGCCTCTTATGGTGAGGTTGGTAACGATAGGATAGGTAATGACAGGTTTCTTTATTTGGATCAAGTTTCAGTTGGTACAGGTGGATACTCGCCAAGTTTAGGTTTATTGCCAGGACAATCTGTTGGTACTACCATTAACATCAACCAATTAAAGAACGAACAATTGCAATGGGAAGTTGCCAGAAAAACCAATATTGGGATAGAGATTGGATTTTTAAATGCTTTTAATTTAACGGTTGATTTATTTAATGAGCGAAGAGATAATATTTTAAGAAACCGTGGAACTATACCTGTATTAAATGGCTTGCCAAATGGTGTGTTGCCTCCGGTTAACATAGGAATTATTAATAACAAGGGATACGAGGCTGAGTTTAGTTACAAAAAAGCAGTTACTAAAGATTTATTTATTCAATCAAGAGTTAATATTAGTTACGCCACTAACCGCCAAGAGTTTGCAGATGAGCCTTTAAGACCAGCAGATAATGCATTCAGATACAGACAAACTGGGTTCCGTATTGGACAAAACTTTGGTTATTTGGTAGATAAGTATTTTGAAAGTGAAGCGGAAATATTGGCTTCTCCTACACAACTGGTAGGTGGGCGACCAACTTTGCCTGGTGATTTTAAATATAGAAACTTAAATGGTGATGATGTAATTGACGATAGGGATATTGCACCAATTGGCTTTTCTGCAGTACCTGAATATACTTATGGTGGCGCAGTAAATGTGAGCTATAAAGGCTTTGATGTTAGTGTTCTTTTACAAGGTGTAAGCAACGTTACTAATTATTTTGCTAATAGAGGTACTTTTCCTGGACAAAATTATTTTGATAGACATTTGACTAGCTGGACAGCGGAAAGAGCAGCTAACGGAGAACTAATTGATTATCCTAGATTAACTACAGACCCCTCGCCAAATGAAATCCGTAACTCATTCTTTGTAATTGATGCAAGCTACCTACGTTTAAAAAATGTAGAAGTGGGCTACACCTTGCCTACAAAATTTACTGCAAAATTTGGGTCTAAGCAAGTTAGGTTGTATGCAAACGGGTTAAACTTACACACTTGGGATAATCTGCCTACAAACGAATTTGACCCTGAGCTCACCAATGAGCTTGCTTATCCAGTCACCAGGATAATCAACTTTGGTTTAAACGTTATTTTTTAATTGAATATTAAAGTAGATATTATGAAAAAGATATTAATTTGTTTAGTAATAGTGCTTACAGCCACATTAGGTTGTAAAAATGATCCTTTGGATATCATACCGGATGGCAGACTCACCCTAGATGATGTTTTTAGAGACGAGAAGCAAACAGAAGCTTACGTTGCAAGAGCATATTCAAATATACCTAGCTATTTTAGTAGATACCAATTCTGGGCATATTTAGCAGGGTGTACAGATGAAGCCCAAGATGCCGATGTAGGTAACGAAGCTTCAAATATTGCTGCCCAGTGGAATACAGGTTCATTAAACGTAACAAGAAATCCGCTTGAACAAAACGGACAAGGTAGAACTGGTAGATACAGTACTTTTTGGGCAGGTATTAGAGACGCCAACGTTTTGTTAACTCGTTTGCCAACTGCTAATGTGCCTAACCCTAGTAACCGTATTCGATATGAAGGTGAAGCAAAAGTGCTTAGGGCTTTCTTTTATTTGGAACTGATTAAGCAATATGGCCCGATGCCCGTTATCGATACGGAGCTTCCACCTACGTTTGACTACACCAGTTTGGTTAGGCCAACATTCCAGCAAATTACAGATTTTATAGTTAAAGATTGCGACGAAGCAATAGCTAATCCTCAGTTACCACTTAGAATCATTGATGAAAACCAAAGAGGAAGGTTTACCAAAGCCGTAGCTTATGCCATTAAATCTCAAGTATTATTATATAACGCCAGTTTGCTTTGGAATCCAGCTAATGATAAAGCCAAATGGCAAGCTGCTTCAACGGCAGCACAAGAAGCAATAACAGCTTTAACTGCCAACGGTAATTACCAATTGTTTCCAAATTACGAACAATACTTTTATTCATTTTCTGACGTAACTGAAACCCCGAACGATAGAGAAACTATTTTTGAAATAAAAGATACAGGAAATCCAGTAATCACGAATACGAATGCAATGACTGGGCAAGCAGGACAATTTAAGGTAGGTTCTTCGCCATCACAAGAATTGGTAGATGCCTATGAAATGCGGGCTTCAGGCTTGCAGGCCATAACTGGTTATACGGACACTGATCACTTAAATCCTATTATTAACGCCGCTTCTGGTTATAATGAAAATAATCCTTATGTAGGCAGAGACCCTCGTTTTTATGCTAGCGTTTGGTACAATGGTGCAGTTAGACAAGGTGTTAACGGTGGTGCACCGTTAGAGATTTACAGGGGTGGAAGACAACAATTATTAAAGACACCGCCAAATAGAAGAAATACGCACACGGGTTATTTCTTAAGAAAGTTTTTAAATCCAGCAGTTTTGGGTGGTCAAATTGCGCAAACACGATGGAAAAAATACCACCTATCAGAAATTTACTTAAACCTTGCCGAGGCAGAAAATGAAGCAAATGGCGCTACTGCCATTGCTTACAATGCGGTAAATGTGGTAAGAACAAGAGCAGGAATGCCAAACATGACTACTGGTTTAGGACAATTAGATTTTCAAAAACGTATCAGAAATGAAAGACGTGTTGAGTTAGCTTTTCAAGAGCACCGCTTTTGGGATGTAAGAAGATGGAAAATACTAAACCAAACAGATAAACTGGTAACCGGAAACGAGATTATTAGAACTGGTGCAGGCGCAAACGTTACCCTATCATATAATCGTTTTGTAGTTAATACAAGAAATGCTTGGGAAGATCGTTTCTTGATATTTCCAATACCACTTACAGACGCATCTATTATTCCAGATTTTGGTGCAAATCAAAATCCGGGCTGGTAAAAAAATATTGAAGGGTCGGTAAAAAGAAAATCGACCCTTTATTTAAACCTCTAAATCTAATTTTTAAAAATAAATATTATGAAAAGAAAATTACTAGTAACCACATTAATTGTGGCTTTTGCAAAAATAACGTTTGCACAATTTGCAGCGGGTAACTTGGTGGTATTGAGAGTGGGAAATGGCACTGCTACACTATCAG
>JBBSTQ010000102.1:0-9937 GCA_038235745.1 Sphingobacteriales bacterium | reverse complement strand
CAGAAGAAGCTTTGGAAGCATTTAAGATGTGGGATATTAGCGAAGCGAAAACGAAATATTAATTTGTTGAAAGCCGAAGGCTAAAAGCAAAAAGCTTAAAGCCTGAACGGCTCTTGATACTTGATACTCAAATCTCGATACTTAAAGAATATGAAAAAAATAACTTGGGGAATATTAGGCTGTGGTGATGTTACGGAAGTGAAAAGCGGCCCTGCCTTTAACAAAGTCGCAAATTCTGCTATTGAAGCTGTAATGCGACGCAATGCTGACAAGGCTGCAGATTATGCCATACGTCATCGTATTGATAAATGGTACAGCGATGCAGGCGAACTGATTAATGATCAGAACATTAACGCAATTTACGTAGCAACCCCTCCTGCACCACATAAACATTACGCAATCCAAGCGCTAAAAGCAGGTAAACACGTTTATTTAGAAAAACCTGTGACCCTGAATAGTGCAGAGTGTGAAGAAATTATTGCGGTAGCAAAAGATTCTTCAAATAAAGTAACTGTTGCGCATTACCGCAGAGCACAACCTGTTTTTATTAAGTTAAAAGAACTAATTGATAATAAAGCAATCGGCGATGTGCGTTTTATTGATTTGAAATTATTTCAAAAGTCCGGCTCGGATGCTATTGCAAAAACTGAAGAAAACTGGCGAGTAAATCCCGAGATTTCTGGTGGAGGATTGTTTTTCGATCTGGCCCCGCACCAGTTGGATATGTTGATTTATATCTTCGGAAAACCTTTAACCGTTCACGGTTTCTCTAAGAACCAGAGCGGCAAAGAAAACGTCGCTGATATTACGGTCGGGCAAATTGCTTTTTCAAACAATGTAATTTTCAATGGGGTGTGGTGCTTCAACAGCCATCCGGATAACGAGATTGAGCAATGTGAAATTATCGGCAGTGAAGGAAAGATTACTTTCTCCTTTTTTAACTCCAATCTTAGCCTAACCAAAAACGGCAAAACTATAAATTTTAGCTTTCCACCGATGCAACATGTTCAACAGGATATGATTGAAAAAACGGTTCAGTATTTTTTGGGGGAAGAGGAGAAAAACCCTTGTTCGTTGGAAGATGCTTTGATGAGTTTAGAAGTGATGGAGGTTTTTGGAGAACTAAAGTGAGTTTATTAGTGGAGGGAGTTCATTAAGTTCATGGGTTTATTAGCCATTAATAGAAGCTTGGCGACTGGCAGAACCATTAATATATTGAGGAATAAGTTTAAAAATAATGTACCACTTCAAATCGTAAGGGTTTAAAAAATAAGCCGGTGACCTAGTAGGCTTCAACCACCTGCGAGGTCGGACTTACCATGTCATAAAGCGATGAATATCTGATTTCAACCGCTCAGGTTGAACGGCAACTTATATAAAACCTCGCAGTTAAAGAAAAAACCAATAAGGTTTGGTGCATAATCTACCTGGAAGTCTAAAGACTGATGAATCTGACTTTCCATTTCACAAGCCTAATGAATAATGACTATTTTTTCCCTCCCAACTAGCCTAATGACTAAATGAACTAATCTCCCTCATCATTATCAAAAAAACTCTCACTCAAATCATCAATATCTCTTCTGTCTTTTTTAGTCGGTCTTCCTGCACCACGGTCTCTCGTTAAAACGGGCGATTGAAACATCGATTTATATTTAGCTGTTTCTTCTGGTGGGGTTAAATCGGCGTAAGCCAAAACAGCTTTTTTAGCATCGACACGGGTATAAAGCAAATCCAAAACCTTGATTGTTTTCTTTTCGACAGCTTTGGAAACTTGGTACACCTCGCCAATTTTAACTTCATAGCTTGGTTTAATGTTGTTGCCTTCTTTTTTCACACGTCCTGCTCGGCATGCATCAGTTGCTAAAGATCTAGTCTTAAACAACCTTATCGACCATAAATATTTATCTATCCTTAATTTCTCTGCCATTTATCCAAAATTAGCGCAAAATTTATGCTTATCGTAAAAAAACCTTTAATTTGCAGCTTAAATAGAAATTTATAATGATAGCCGAATTAAAAAAATCGATAGAAGAAGCTTGGGACGACAGAAACTTGCTAAATTTTAAAGAATATAGAGATGCCATTGAACGTGTGATTTACCGTTTGGATATTGGCGAATTTAGGGTTGCGGAAAAAGTAGGTTCAACATGGCATGTAAACGAGTGGCTTAAAAAAGCGGTAGTGCTTTACTTCCCAATTCGCGAGATGGAAGAAATTAAAGTTGGTCCTTTTGTTTTTCACGATAAAATGAAATTGAAGACCGACTATAAGGAAAACGGAGTAAGAGTTGTTCCTCATGCTATCGCCAGATATGGTGCATATTTAGCGAAAGGCGTAATTATGATGCCTTCTTACGTTAATATTGGGGCTTACGTTGACGAAGGTACAATGGTGGATACTTGGGCAACTGTGGGTTCTTGTGCACAAATCGGTAAAAACGTACACTTAAGTGGTGGTGTAGGAATTGGTGGCGTTTTAGAACCTTTACAAGCTGCACCAGTAATTATAGAGGACGGTTGCTTTTTAGGGTCAAGAGCTATTGTTGTAGAAGGTGTGAGGTTAGAAAAAGAAGCTGTATTAGGAGCAAACGTTGTTTTAACCGCATCCACTAAAATTATTGACGTAACAGGGCCAGAGCCAGTTGAACATAAAATGGTAGTTCCAGAACGTTCGGTAGTTATACCAGGTTCTTACACCAAAAAATTCCCGGCTGGGGAGTTTCAAGTGCCTTGCGCATTGATTATCGGAAAAAGAAAAGAATCTACAGATAAAAAAACATCGTTAAACGAGGCGCTTAGAGATCATAGCGTGGCGGTTTAAGTTTAAAGTTTAGGTTAAGGAGGAAACTTTAAGAGTTTTCTCCTTAATTAAGCCTATTGGCATTAATAAAATCATATAAATAAATAGCGCCAGCATTAATTGCTTTTCTAAAGTATTTTCTACCAACTGATGAAAAATAAACAGTAATGTAAATTCGAACAATAAACTGTTTTGCTTAATCCCTTTATAAATTAAAAACGAGTGTAGCGTCACCCAGCCCAGAAAATACAACACTCCAAAGCTTACCCATCCATAAACTATTTGGTTGTGTATAAATTGTCTGTTTTCCGGAATCAATAATCTACTGTCTTTTAAATATTCTTCTTGCACAACGGCTCTTGCATTGCAAGGTCCTATTCCCAATAGCCAGTTTTTCATAATCAAATCCTTTCCAATTTCATTTGCGATAAGTCGTTGGTTTACCGATTGAAAGTTGGGGTTTTTTTGATAAATGATATTTTGAATATCATGTGAAGTATTAATTACCCTTGCTTTAAAAGCTGGCATGAAGTTTAAACTTAGTGCAAATATTATTAAGCCTATAATTAATACACCAAGTTTATAAATAAAGTTTGCTTTAATGATTAGTAATTCTACCAATATCAATAAATAAAAAGATAGAATGGCAAATCTTAAAGCCAAATAATGTATAAGAAAAATAAAAACAAATATTAACAGATAAAAGAATACATTTTTACCGTTCTTTGTGGCGCTACTATACAAAAGTAGGATACATGTGATTGCGAGAAAACCTATAATATTATGTCCGATTTTTGCAAAATTAGGGATGTTTTTACTTTCCAACACCATCTTCACAACTTCTTCTTTATGAAAAAACACAAAAGCAGCACTATCAAATAATAACAATAATGTGATAAATATAAACAACATATTAATATATAATATAGATGTTTTGTTGTGTAAAAAGGGGTAAAAAGTTAGGCATGCGAAAGAAAAGAGAAGCAAAGGACTGAAATTCACAACCGTTTCTTTAAAACACTGCCATTGTAGCGAAAAGGTAGCTGATAAAATGAGTAAAATATAAAACAACAGCAAGCCTGTCGCTAATGAGTACGTTTTTATAGATTGAAGTTTTTCAGAACTAAATCTTATTCTACAACAAACAGCCAAGATAAACATCAGTCCGATAGAAACGGATACAAGTGCTCTCGAAAAAAAGAAGCCCAGCACAAAAGACAATAATAGTACAATTATGATTTTTTCTATTAAATTTCTTTTCACTCTGAATTTGCTTAATTTTACCAAGATAATAGAAAAGCTAGAAATGAAATTACGATTTTTAATAATTATTAACCTATAGCATCTCAAATGGCTCGATTTGTTTTTATAATATTAAATTCATGCGCATAGGATTTGACGGTAAGCGTGTAACTAGCAATTTTACAGGATTAGGAAATTATGGAAGATATATTTTAAATATACTTCTGAAAAATTTTCCCAACCATTCTTATAACGTTTATTCTCCTAAACAGCCTGATGAATTGTTAAAAAGGAGTTTTGTTAATTCAAAAAATTTATTTTTTTATTCACCTTCCAAATCCTTTGCTTCTTTTTGGAGGACATTTGGTATAGTGAAAGATTTAAAAAAAAACAATATTGATCTTTATCATGGCTTAAGTAATGAAATCCCTATCGGAATTCACAAAACCAACATACGCTCTGTTGTAACTGTTCATGACCTTATTTTTATTCGTTACCCTCATTATTACAAATTTATTGACCAATTAATTTATAAAATCAAAATAAAATATCTGGTTAAGCATGCTGATAGAATCATCGCAATAAGCGAACAAACTAAAAGAGATTTAATTAGTTTTTTCGGTATTTCTGAAAGACGTATAGATGTTGTCTATCAAGGGTGTGATTCCGTATATCAAATTAGATGCAATGGTGATCTAAATAAAAGTATAAGGTCGAAATATAATCTTCCTGATAAATATCTTTTGAATGTTGGCACCGTAGAACCACGTAAAAATTTATTGCTAATAGCCAAAGCTTTGAAATTAATTCCAGAGGACATACATTTGGTAGTAATCGGAAAACATAAAGCTTATAAACAAACGGTTCAACAATATCTCATACTAAACGGATTAGAGGGGCGGGTACAGTTTCATGAAAACGTACCTATAGAAGATTTACCTTCAATTTACCAGCAAGCAAAAATATTTTTATACCCTTCAGAGTTTGAAGGGTTTGGTATTCCTATAGTAGAGGCTCTTTGTTCGGAAGTGCCTGTAATTGCGGCTACAGGTTCGTGTTTAGAAGAAGCAGGGGGTGAGGGAAGTTACTATGTGAATCCTAAAGACGAGGTTCAATTAGGGCATTATATAAACTTAATTCTACAGCATCCTGAAAAAGGTAAAACAATGATAGAAAATGGTATCAAACATATCCAGAAGTTTTTAGATCAAAAGATAGCTAATGATTTAATGAATGTTTATCAAAAAACCATTAATTTCACTTAGATTAACCTCTTATTTAAATAAACATAAATTTCTAACAATTAAATCCAACGTTAATAAATTGAGGGTAATCTGCTTTTTTAATTCGGCAATGACATGGGGTGGAGGTGAAAAATGGCATTTTGAAATTGCTTCTTTTCTGCAGGAGAAAGGTTTTAAGGTTTTGTTTATTACGAGTCCTAAAAGTGAACTCCATAAAAAACTTTCTAACACATCGATTGAATATATTCTTATTAAAGTAACTAATCTTAGTTTCCTGAACCCAATAAAAATTAATCATGTAAAGAATATTATTTCAAAAAATAAGATTGACACTTTAATCATAAATTTATCTTCGGATTTAAAATTGGCAGGTATTGCTGGGAAATTAGCGGGAGTAAAACGCATTATTTATAGGCGAGGTAGTGCTATTCCTATAATAAATAGCTTTATGAATCAATTCTATTTTAAAAACGTTGTAACTGATGTCTTGGCTAATTCTGAATCCACAAAAAATACCGTCTTAGAAAATAATCCCTTATTGATTTCAAACGAAAAAATAAAAGTTATCTATAACCCCCTTAATACTCAAGATTTTTTAAGCAAACCCTATTCTAAAATATATAAGAAGCAAAACGAAGAATTTGTGATTGGGAATTTAGGTAGATTAGTTCCACAAAAAAATCAAATGTTTTTAATCGATATTGCATCGGCGTTAAAAGCGTTAAATATTTCTTTTAAGATTATAATAGGCGGTACAGGTGTTTTAGAAGGGAAATTAAAAGCCTATACAGTAGAAAAGGACGTTGCCGATAAAGTGCTATTTGTTGGTTTTGTTGAAAATGTGAAAGACTTGCTAATGAGTTGTGATATATTTATTCTACCATCTTTATGGGAGGGCTTTGGATATGTTATTGCAGAAGCATCCCTGTGCAAAAAACCAACCATAGCTTTTAATATAAGTAGTAATCCCGAATTAGTGATTAATAATGAAACAGGGTTTCTAACGCCTGTCAATGATAAAATACAATTTTTAAATAAATTGAAAGTTTTTTTAAACGAGCCAGATAAAGTACATTGTTTCGGAGAAGATGCATTTAATTTTACATCTCAAAATTTTGATGAGGGCAAAATAAAAAATCAGATATTAGATTATTTGAGCAAATAGTATGAAGATAATTTTTGTTGGGAAGTATGACCCAGATTATAATAGAACAAAAATAATTATTGATGGATTGAAGACTTTTCCTTTTATTAATCTTTCCTTTTGTCGCTATTCTTCCATATTTAAAGTAAATTTTGTAAAACTTGCAAAAGTTTGCAATGAAGCAGATATAGTGTTTTTGCCATCATTTACGCATACTGATGTGCCTTTAATTAAAATCTTAACAAAAACACCAATTATTTTTGACCCATTAATATCAAGGTATCTCACTAAGGTTTTTGATTATAAAAAAGTAAGCCGGTTTTCCCCCAGAGCTTTTAAAAACTTTTTGAAAGACAAGATATCCATGAATATGGCAGATTTGGTGCTATGTGATACTTATGCACATAAAGATTATTTTGAGTTAAAAATTGGTATTAATGGTAGGAAATTAAAAGTTTTACCCGTAGGTGTAAATACAGAAGAATTTAAACCTTCTTTACAAATAAGAAAAAACAAATTCATCGTGGGTTTTTATGGTGGCTTTATCCCACTTCAAGGAACTAGACTTATTATTGAAACTGCAAAGTTATTGCAAACACACATTGATGTTCAATTTTGCCTGATTGGGGAAGGGTTTGAATTTAAAAAAATTAGAGACCTAGCAATAAATAGCTATAAATTAAAGAACATTGATTTTTTAGGGTGGGTCAATTACAATAAACTCTCCGACAAAATAAATGAATTTGATATTTCCTTAGGTATTTTTGGCGAGACTCCTAAAGCAGACCTAGTAATCCCAAATAAGATATTTCATTACGCATCTTTAAAAAAAGCAATTATCACTAAAAAATCTTCAGCTATTAAAGAAATTTTTGAAGAAAATATAGATATTATAATAGCCGACTCGCCCGTTGAAGTAGCACAGCAGATACTTGAACTTAAAAACAACGTAGATTTTAGAAATAAAATAGCCGAAAATTGCTACAATAAAATAACTAGTAAATATAATCATAGAGAAATTGGCAGGGCATTTATTGAAATAGCACAAAGTCTATTGAGGAATAATAAAAATCCTATCAAATAATTCTTGGGAGTAATCAACAAGGTTTTTTAAAACCAATTATTAATTACCAATTGAACTGGAGATTTAAATTTACGTCTGACTTCTATAAAAAACAGTCCTTCTATAATCTGAACCTAAAGTATTCTTTTTTTGAACATAGGTAAAGATAGATTCATGGCTTTTAATCTCGAGTAATATTCAATTTATCACGGTGCAAAAAAAGTATTGGTTTATATAATTTATCAACCAATTACTAAGGTAAAAAAATTAAACTTTTTTAGCCTGCTGTCAAGGAAAGACATGTTTCGTGATAGTTTAGCTGATATAATTAGGCTGTAAAAATAATTGTCTATAAGTCTTAATATACACTTTATGAATGTTTAAAAGAACGATGATTTTTTATAAAATCCGATCTTGCAAATACTATTTCTTTAAATGTAACCGACGTAGAAACTTGCGTATTTTTTCTTTGAATACACTGAATTTGTAATTTTTATTGCTCCTATTTATCATATAAAACCAAGGGTTTGCTTTCCTGATATCTCCTGGTAACATATCAAATTTAAAATTGCATTCCCATGCCACATAATTAAAACTTAATTGATCTCTTTTACTAAAATTTTCTATAAAATACCACCAGCGTTCCATAGCTGCAATT
Organism: Sphingobacteriales bacterium; assembly: GCA_038235745.1. Taxonomy (GTDB): domain Bacteria; phylum Bacteroidota; class Bacteroidia; order Sphingobacteriales; family Sphingobacteriaceae; genus Pseudopedobacter. The sequence continues at coordinate 1,787 of JBBSTQ010000102.1, read as the reverse complement.
ACATCTGGCTCGTTATGCTTTCTAATTAAAACACCTCCTTTAATTAATCCATTATTTTCTGGATATCCTTTAGATTTAATAAAATCGATCTGAGATTTCATTAACGAAATTTCATCTTTTAAAACTCCTTTTTGTTGGTACAACTTCACAATTGCTTCAAACTCCTTGTAAATGCAATTTCTTGCATCTGTTTTTGTTTTATTGTGATCAAAAACAAGCATATTAACATTGCCCATTGTATTGATAATTGATAAAGGCGAATTTATAACCACGAAATTTCCATCTATATAAATGCTATATTCATACTCCGGAAGATAAAGATGTGGTAGCATTTTACAATATCTGTTATTTCTTACATGGTCTTTTTTAAATTTATCTTCAACAACTATAACTTTCCACCCTTTTGTTTTATGAGGTCTGTCTGAAAAGCAAATAAAATCTACCCCTTTTATAAAATTTTGAGGATATAATTTTTCCCTTTCCCCAAAAATAGCTGTATATATTGCCAAATTATTTTCCATATTATTATTATTATATATGAGCATAAGTGCCTTATTAACCATTCTTTTAATTCATAAATTATACAGCTTTAAAGATTACAGCTATACAATATCTTTTTAAGATAAGAATACCAGTTTGCTTCTAGTAAGAATAAAACTAAGTAAAAGTGAAAAATCTTATACATTTGTCGAAAATAAAACATAAAATGTTGAAACAAAAAAAAATTGCTGTAATAGGCCTTGGTTATGTTGGTTTGCCGTTGGCGGTAGAGTTTGCTGCAAAATATGATGTGCTTGGATTTGATGTAAATCCTAAACGGATTACAGAATTGGAACAACACAAAGACCATACGTTAGAGATTTCCACCGAACAGTTAGCCAGTGCAAAAAGACTTACAGTAACTACCGATGCTGACTTGCTGAAAAACTGCAATGTATTTATTGTTACCGTTCCAACGCCTATTGATCAGTACAATAATCCCGATATTTCGTTGCTTAAAAAGGCCAGTTGTGTTGTAGGCAAGGTGCTTAAAAAAGGGGATATTGTTATTTATGAATCCACCGTTTATCCTGGCTGTACAGAGGAAGACTGTGTGCCGGTTTTGGAAGCTACAAGTGGTTTAAAATTTAATCAAGATTTCTTTTGTGGGTACTCGCCAGAACGTATAAATCCCGGAGATAAGGAACACACGGTAACAAAAATTCTTAAGATCACATCAGGTTCTACGCCAGAAATAGCGACAGAAATAAATGAACTATACGCCAGTATAATTACTGCCGGAACGCATAAAGCATCGTCTATAAAAGTAGCTGAAGCAGCCAAAGTGATTGAAAATGCTCAAAGAGACATCAACATTGCATTTGTTAATGAGCTTGCGTTAATTTTTAACAGATTGGGTATTGATACGCATGAAGTTTTGGAAGCAGCAGGAACAAAATTGAATTTCCTGAAGTTTAAGCCAGGATTAGTCGGCGGACATTGCATTGGTGTTGATCCATACTATTTGGCACAAAAAGCTAAAACAGTAGATTACAATCCTGAGATTTTGTTGGCCGGCAGACGAATTAACGATGGAATGAGTGATTTTATCGCTAGTGAGGTTATAAAAGGTTTGATTGATGCAGATGTTAAAATAAAAAGAAGTAAAGTTTTGGTGTTAGGTGTCACTTTTAAAGAAAACTGCCCCGATGTGCGAAATACCAAAGTTGTTGATATCATTTTTAAGCTGAAAAGATTTGGCTTGGATGTAACCGTGGTTGATCCTTGGGCAAATGCAGAACAAGTTG
>JBBSTQ010000101.1:0-9968 GCA_038235745.1 Sphingobacteriales bacterium | reverse complement strand
TCCAAAAGCTAAAAAAGAATTTACGCAGGTCTATGCAACTTACAACGATGATACGGTTATTGAGGACAGACGTGTTAACCAAGACCTTAGATTCTATTATACCCATTACTGGAAAAGCATTGACGAAGTTTTAAAATACGCAGATGAGAACTATGAGCAAAACATCAGCTTAACGCAGAAATTTGAAAACAATTTAATGAATGGCAATTTAACCGCACAAGAGAAATGGGTTTTAGCTTTAGCTTTCCATACTGATTTAGCAAACTCATTTTTTCTTATAGATGAACTTAAAGAGCCTAGATTTTACCTTTCTGAAGGTAGATTTAAGCACCTGAGTACGGTAGATGTTGCGCATGAAACAGAGGTAAGTGCCATCTTTAGTCCTTGGCGTTTAAAGCTTCAATTGGCACAATGGACTCACTACATCGCTAGGGCAGAACTTACTGTTCCGGCTAATCCGGTTCAAAATAAACCAGCCTACCAACAAGGAATGACGGCCGCAGAATATGGTCCGTACTTATACCATGATGTTGGTGACCTACCTTTTGTAAGCGAAACCGCAAACTATGATTATGGTCCACACATGGCTGTAGAAGAGAATACCTCGTTTGTATTACTTCTTTATTACTACTGGAAAATAAGTGGGGATGATGCATTTGTAAAATCAATGTTAGGTACGGTTGACGTTTTGATGCAATCTGTTGTAAATAGGGATACCAACGGAAACGGAATAGCCGATAAAGCCTACGGCTGGAGTACTTATGATGCCAATGAGGCACTTAAACTATCGCCAGAAAATACTTTTTTAGGAGCTAAGCAGTTTAGCGCATACGCCGTAGCCGCAGAAATGTTTAGAGCTTTGGCCAATAAAGAAAAAGCAAGAGGGATAGACGCTACAAAAACAGGTGTTGTTGACGGAGAAGGTGTTGGATTTAAAGCAGCAGGAGTAGCTGTGAATAATGAAGGTTTACGAATTAAACAAGCGTTACATTACGAGCAAGAAGCAAAACTAATTTTATCGTCGTTAAAAACAGCGCAAAAGAAATACGGTTTTATACCAGTAAGTTTAGATGAAACTTTTCCTAAATGGGACCAACGTTCGGTTGTAATTGGCGAAGGTTTATTTTTACCGGGATTGGTTGGTTCAAAATCCATTTTGTTAAAACAATTAGCAGAGGTTTTGAAAAAAGATTATGCTTCTACTTACGCTCAAAGCATTACCGATTATGGCATTAAATTAACTACCCAAGAAGGAACTACTTGGTTCAGTAAAACTATTGTTGCTGATGTAGTGGCAGCTCAGTGGTATGGCATCAAGCATTCTTCCGCTACGTATGTTTATGAGTGGAATAAGAATAGCCCTTATGCTTATAATGATGGGTTGCTGAAAAAGGATGATGTTTGGATTGGCTATTGGTACCCAAGAGGGATTTCTATTTTGGGTTATTGGTTGTTAGAGAATCCGATTAAATAAGGGAGAAAGCTAAATGCTGAAAGCTAAAAGCCTTTGGTGAAATTTATAAACTTAAATCTACGTCTTTACCGAAGGGTATTTATTAAAGCATCCGTCATGTTGAACGATAGTGAAACATCTCACAAATAGGTAGGCAATTCTATGAGCAGAACTTGCTTGTGAGATGTTTCGTTCCTCAACATGACGAAACGATTAAAGAATTAGCATTCTGACGTCCAAGCAAGGTTTCTCTTTTCGAAAACCCTGCTTTAATGAATGAGTTAATAAATTTCTAACCCAACAAATCGATATATTTCTTTTCTAAAAACGCTTTCATAAAAAGATTTGCTTCCCATAAATCGCTTACATCTTCTTGGCTAAACGGATGCTGTGCCATATACGGAAATGGGCCAAACTCGCAGGTAATGGTCAACGTTGGTGTTTTTAAAGCCAAATGATGTTTCACTATTGCATCCCACCATTCGCAATGAAAGTCAAGCGCTTCTTTCCATTCTGGCGCAGCAGGATTATTTACTTGTGGTCCTCCAGGGAAACCGACACGCGAATGGAAATGATCTGTCCGGCTAACAGCTAAGTCCAAGCTTTCTTTCTGATCTTGCAAATAAGATTCGGATACACAGCACCAATGAGAAAAATCTGCTGTTATTCTTAAATCAGTATACTTTTTTAAAAATTCGGCAGTGTAAGCAGCGCAAAAACTAAATTTCCCGCGGTGGGTTTCATGTAGGATAGTAACACCATTTTCTATACTGATTTTCGAAGCCAGCTCAATCAATTTGCTGTTTTGCTCGAAAGTAAAAAAATCTTTACCTGTTTGTGAATTGATGAAAAGTGGTTTTACAGTAGCTAGGGCACTTAAACGAGCTTCAAACTCTTTGTAGTAATCCGTAAAAACTGAAGTATTGGTTTCAAAATGCTGCCCAACCCAACTTAAGCTATTTTTTTCTAGTTGGTCAAACATTTCTGTCTGCTCCTCCCCTAGTATTGGCAAACCTGCCTCCACTCCTGCATAACCTGCATTTTTCGCTTTCAAAGCAAAATCAGCCCATGATAAATGCCTGTTTCCCCATCGGGGTATAAAAAATTTAATATCCATTATCTAATTGTGCTTTGTGTATTGTAATTGGTAAGCTTTGGGCGTAATGCCATTCCTCCGTTTAAACAAACGGTTAAAGTAAGACGGATTGTTAAAGCCGGATTCAAATGCAACTTCGGCCATATTAAGATCGCCCGTAAGCAATAATCCAACGGCGTTACCCAACCTAATCTCATTCATAAAATCCTTGAAGGTTTTACCTGTTTTCTTTTTAAAATACCTACAAAATGCAGCGGTATTCATGTTGCATTTAAGTGCGATGTCTGTCACACTTATATCGTCTTTAAAATTGCTCAACACATAGTTATAAACCCTATCAATTTTTTCTATATCATTACTTTTATATTGGTGTGCATAGCCAATGCTACATAAATAATCGTATTTTTTTTCAGTAGCTATGCTTAACAATATCTCGGTTAAACCGATAATTTTTTGCGCTTCTGTCAGCTTTAAAAAATGAATTAATTTTTGTTGCAAATCCAAGTGCTCACTACAAATTGCAATTCCTCTTTTTGCATTATTCAGTAATTCTAAAACAGGCTTCATCGGCGGAATTTTCAAAAAATCACTGCCGGCGTAATTTTCGTTGAACCTAATGATAATGGCTTCTGCACTATTTCCCTCCACATTTTGATAATATTGACTGTCGTTATGCCAATAATGCGGTAAACGCGAACCCAAAAGGATAACTTCTCCGGGTTTAAACGCCGAAATATGATCGCCAATAAACTTTGTTCCCTCACTTTTAAGCACAAAAGTAATTTCCAGCTCATCATGAAAATGCCAAGGATTCCCAAAATAGCTAACCTGCTCTCTCCTAGCGTCAATGTGAAATTTGCTGTAAGCCGGGACTTTAAGGTGAAGTGGTTTCATTGCACAAAAAGTAACACTTTATTCACACAAATCCCACATAAAGCAAATTTTGTTTTATAAAAGGCAAATTTTGCACTAAAGGGTTGCTCATTTTTGCCCTAGATTCGTGTCACCAATTTACTAAACACATCAAGAATGAGATTTTCATTCTTCAATTAAACAATATGAAAATTTCTTACGGATGGAAAATTTGTATCCTTCTCTTTTTCGGTACTACTATTAACTATCTGGACAGGCATGTCTTTAGTATTTTGGCTCCTGAGCTACAAAAACTATACAAATGGAACGAGGTAGAGTATAGTTATATCGTTACTGCTTTTCAAGTTTCTTATGGTTTAGGTGTGGTATTAACAGGGAAACTGCTAGATAAGTTTGGCACCAAGTGGATATTTGGAATTGGAGTAGCTTTATGGAGCGCCGCCGGGATGGCTCATGCTTTTGCAAGGGGCGCATTTGGGTTTGGTGTTGCTCGTTTTGCCTTGGGTTTAGGAGAATCAGTAAACTTTCCAGCTAGCGTCAAAACTGTAGCGGAATTGTTTCCGCCTTCTCAAAAAGCTTTTGCCACGGGTTTTTTTAATGCAGGTTCAAATATTGGTGCAATAGCAGCTCCGCTATTGATTCCTTTTATAGCATATAATTATGGTTGGCAATGGGCATTTATTTTAACTGGTGCTTTAGGGTTTATTTGGTTGTTTTTTTGGTTTACTATTTACAAAAAACCCGAGCAAAAAACAGTTGATACTAAAATGCCCTTGCCATTACCATTAGCTAAAAGTTGGAAAAGCGTGGTGCTAAAAAAAGAGGTTTTAACCATTTGTTTGGTCCGGTTTATTTCTGACCCTACTTGGTGGTTTTTACTTTATTGGTTGCCTAAGTTTTTAAACGAAACAAAAGGAGTGAGCACTGGCGCATTAGGTTGGCCTTTGGTGGCCGTTTATTTACTTGCAGACGTTGGCAGTTTAACCGGAGGCGCATACTCATCTTATTTAATAAAGAAAGGTAAAGGCATTTATGCTTCCAGAAAACAAGCTTTACTCATTTGCGCCTTAATAGCGCTGGTGCTTTGTGGCGTTGGCTTTACAGATAATTTATGGATTGCAGTATTGCTAATTGGCTTAGGCGCCGCAGCGCATTGTGGCTGGACGGCTAACATATTTGCAACCATTACTGATATTTTTCCTACAGATGAAGTAGGAACGGTAATGGGTGTGGCAACCTTATCCGCAGTAAGCGGAGGGATTGTACTATCACTTTTAACAGGCAGAATTTTAGAAATAACAGGTGGCTACTCAGGTATATTTATGATTATAGGTTTTACTTACCTACTTGGCTATCTACTACTAACCCGCTTAATTCCAGAAACAAAAACAAATCAAACAGTAGAAAATGGACTATAAAAAAATAAGTACGGCAGATAAAGATCAGTTTGAAAAAGACGGCTATATCTTAATTAAAGGGATGCTAAACGCTCCAGAAGTGAAAAAGCTATACGACACGGCCATACATGATGAAGTAATTAGCAACAAATCTTTCGACAGAGGCGATGCCAACGGACTAAGAACCAAATTAGCACTTTGGTATTCGTTAGGAGAAGACGCCTACAGTTTATTAGCTCGTTCTAAGCGGATTGTTGAGGGCGCTAACTTGCTACTGGGTGGAGAATCGGCACACTTTCACTCTAAGTTAATGCAAAAAGAACCTAAGGTTGGTGGCGCTTGGGAATGGCATCAAGATTATGGCTATTGGTACCGTGATGGATTTTTATACCCGCAAATGCTGAGCGTATTAACGGCTTTGTCTCCAGCAAATAAAGAAAACGGTTGCTTACAAGTCATCAAAGGTTCTCACTTAATAGGCAGAGTTGACCATGGTTTTAGCGGAGAACAAGTAGGGGCAAATCAAGAAAGAGTAGATGAGGCCCTGAAAGGTTTAGAGCTGGTGTATGTTGAAATGGAGGCCGGCGACACCTTATTTTTCGATTGCAATTTGCTACACCGTTCGGATGCTAATTTAAGTGATGCACCAAGATGGTCGCTAATTTCAGCATATAACTTAATTACTAATAAACCTTACAAAGGCAATTATCCATCTGCCACTGAGGTTATAAAAGCAGTAAATGACGATGTGTTGCTTCAGTCTGGCAGTGAAGGAATTAAAGAAGATGCTAATTTTTTAGTTAAATAAAGCTAAACGGATTTCTTAAACACCTTATTAATATGACGTAAAAGCGGAAATGGATCTAGTCATTCCCGCTTTTTTCGTAGGTGTTTTTTCTCGCCCGGTATTTTTAGACTAGGAAAATCAATAAATATCTTAGATGCGTTTTTTAGTTTTTTTTATTAGATTGTTTGATACTTTTACAAAACAATTCAATAAATCAATAAATGACAACAAGCATGTTTACAGGAGTAAAGGAAATAGCGAGAAGAGCTAATGTTTCTATAGGAACTGTTGACAGAGTATTGCATAATCGGAAGGGTGTTTCTGACAAAACCAAGAATAACATATTGGCTATTATGAAGGAGCTAGACTACCAGCCAAATATTTTGGCAAGAAGGTTAGCCTCAAAAAAAGTATTGCGTTTTGCAAGTTTAATTCCTGCTGTTTCAACTGAAACTGAATTTTGGGGTGCCCCAATTAAAGGTATTGAAATGGCTGAAGCCGAAATTAGGCAATTTGGGATTGTAATTGATAAATACTTTTACGACCAAAACGACAAAGAATCTTTTGTAAAGCAATCAAAAAACATACTTAAAACCCAGATTGACGGCATATTGGTTGCTCCTATATTTATCGAAGAATCATTGACATTCGCTAAACTTTGCAATCTTAAAAAAATCCCTCAGGTTTTCTTCAACTCTGATATCCCTAACGAATGTAGGCTGAGCTATATAGGTCCAGATTTATTTCAAAGTGGACATCTAAGTGCGCACATGGTAAATTACCTAGTGTCTCATGGCGATAAAATTTTGATCGTCAATATTTCAAAAGAGATAGATAGTTACCATCACTTGCTTAGAAAAGAAGAAGGGTTTATCTCGTATTTTAAAGACCACAAAAAAAAGGTAAGAATCATAAAAACGGATATTACGCCTCATACAGACTACTTATCGGTTTCCGAGAGATTAACAGAGGTACTGGCAGAGCATAAAGATGTAAAAGCAATTTTTGTAACCAACTCCAGGGTTTTTTCTGTTGCTCAGTTTTTACAGAAAACAAATCAAGAGGATATTTTTTTAGTAGGGTTTGACTTTTTACCGCAAAGTATCGAACATCTAAAAAAGGGCGTAATAGACTTTTTAATTTGCCAGAAACCACAAGAGCAAGGCTATAAAGGAATTATGGCTTTGTATAATAGTGTTGTTTTAAACGGAGAAGTAGAGCCTACGTACTTTATGCCTATTGATGTAATCACGAAAGAAAACTATAAATCGTATAGGAATTAGGGGTTTAAGTTGTCGATATTTTTTGTTGGATTAGGGCGTTCCGATAGCTATCGGAATAACACGCTTTTCGCTTTATCTTTTTTGCGGAAATGCAAAAAAGGATGTCGCTTCTCCGTAGGAGTCCTTTGGACAATCGTTAACGCAAATAACTTAGCGCAGGGTCCTCGAAAAGAGAGACGCCAAATGCAATTACGTTAAGATTTTTTAATATCCACGCCGTTCATGTTGAATGCAATGAAACATCTCACAAGCAAGGTTTCTATATAGCTGTTGCTACCTATTTGTGAGATGTTTCACTGTCGTTCAAGATGACGACCTTCCTTAACTTAATAGCATTGGATAGACCCTGATTAGACGCAGTTATTGATGCGTTAACCAAATACAAAATATTTCTTTCAAATTTTAGGTTATATTTAACAGTAAAATAAGTAAAGCGGTTAAATTTGATGCTTGCTAAGTGTTTTAGATTTTGCTTAGACTATTAGTTTTTTTATCACAAGATAAGATATGACAATTCCCATTTTCCCATTACAGTTGATTGTTTTTCCTGAAGAAACTGTCAATTTACACATATTTGAAGAGAAATACCGCGAACTTTTCCGCGATTTAAAGAATCAGGAGGTGTTGTTTTTTGGAATGCCGCCTGTTGTAGATAATAAATTACATGCTTTCGGGACTAGGCTATTGTTAACAGATATTGTAAAAACTTACCCGGGTGGCGAAATGGATGTGAGTAGCAAAGGTTTAGACGTTTTTAAACTATATAATGTAACGAACGACAATAGTGAAAAGTTGTATGCTTTTGCCGATGTTGAAGTCTTAAAAGACGATCAATCTTACGATTTTATGACGTTTGAAGCGTTGAAAAGCTTGTATTTGGATTTTCAGGAATTAATGGAGGCACAGAAAGAGATTATCGCCGTTGACGGAAATAATTATAGTTTTAAAATTGCCCATTATATTGGTTTAAGCGAAGCTCAATAATTGAGTTTATTAGAAATTTTGGATGAAAACTCCAGACAAGAGTTTTTAATAGCTCATTTAAAAACGATAATTCCAGCCATGCAAAACATTAAAGAAACGCAGAGTAGAATTATTGCAAATGGACATTTTAAGAATTTGCAATCGTTCAATTTTAATACACCAAAGTAGAATTAATAGAGCGAGGTGGAAAGACATTATGGTATTGTATAATAATGTTGTTTTAAACGGAGAGGTGGAAACCCACGCGTTATCTGCCTGTCGGCGTAATTACGAAAGAAAATTATAAGCCTTTTTAGGAGTTAAGGGTGTTTAAGCACGTTAAACAGCGACCTTTTTGGGCAATGTCATTATTTAAGGAAACCCGTCATGTTGAACGATAGTGACTTGTGCGACCTCTCGTTCCTCGAGGTGACGGCGTGGAGATAAAAAAGGCTTAACTCTCCGGACAGTTGTGAAATGACTTAGCGCAGGGTCCTCGAAAAGAGAGACCCTGCTTGGACGGTAATTACATATTTAATAACCGTTTTACTTCATCTTCCAATTCTAAGATTTTTTTTGCCTTTATTATTATTCCAAGATTATTCGGAATACTTGAAATAGCAACAGGTTCTTGCCTTGTCGGGATGTTGACAATTTGAATACTTCCTGTAGCAGTATGCTGTGGTCCTGCATAAAGAACACCTAACAACTTAATTCTACTTCCCATTACAATTGAATCTTGAGTACTATAACTTCCTTCGTTCAGCAACATCACAGGCGAGCCGCTTGAACCTGGGAAACAAGCGGCGTCAATCATAAATTCTTGCTTCCCATTATAATCCATTTTTGGATGAGTGGCTGTCACACCCCTTCTCATAATAGGTAAGTTATTAACTGAGTCCCAAATTCCGTTAGGGTAACCAACCATAGTAATATCTTCCAAAGCTGTCAACTGGCTTAACTCTTCATCGGACATCAATAGTGATTTATCTAGTGAAACATAGAAAAAGTCACTACCTCTACTTTGCGCCTCATTTAGTAAACCACCAATAGGCATTGCACATAAATCAATTTCAGGGTCTGGATGGCCAATCCATTGTTGTTGGAAATTTGGGACTTGATAATCTCTTATATTTCTATAGTCGGGCTGTCCATCTTTAGCAATAGTAAATCTAAAACTACCGTTAGTCGAATTTTCGATTACGTGTTTATTTGTTATTATTACAGGAATGTGTTCGTTAGTTTCCTTTTCTAGAAATTTGAAAAAAAAACCCGTACCTGTTGAAACTCCCCCAGTCGACAAATTTGTCTGTATTCGTATTGTGCTATGTTGTATTTGTTCTGATAGTGTCATGGGTCGATAAATTTAAGGCTAACTTATGTATTTAAGAAACTTTCTCAGACACAGATTAAATTTAGCAAAATAACTTCCAATCTTTTTCTAAAATCAATCAAAAATGCTCTAAAACAAAAAAACAAGCTCCTAAGAGCTTGTTCCCAACCAACCAACCAAATCCCCGTCAAAATTATTGGCGGGTAATTTTTTTATATCGCAGTAAAGCTTCTAAATAGTAATAATCAGCGTAAACTATTGGGGTGTTAATTTCAGAATTTCCTGGTTTATGCCCCACGGAATGCTTCAATATGAAATTGTTGTTCTCGTTTAAATTAGCAGTATATGCGGGCGAAGCTAAACTTGTTAGCATCTTCTCGGCAATGTTAAAATATTGTTTTTTATTCTCTTTACTATAACCGCTCAATTCTAAAAACGCGGAAGCAAAAACAGCGGCCGCAGATGCATCTCGCTCTTCATTTGGGATATTTGGCGCATCAAAATCCCAATAGGGTACTTTGTCGGCTGGTAAATTGGGGTGATTGATGACAAACTTGGCAATACCCTCCGCTTGTTTAAGGTACTTTTCATCCTTTGTCTCGCGGTACATCAAAGTATATCCATAAACCGCCCAAGCTTGTCCTCTGGTCCACGCAGAAGAATCAGCAGCTCCTTGGTGGGTTTTCTTTCTAAAAACTTTGGTTTCAGGCAAATAACAAACTACATGGTAGCTACTAAAGTCGTCTCTGAAATGATGTTTCAAAGTATTATCAGCATGAGTTA
>JBBSTQ010000100.1:0-10056 GCA_038235745.1 Sphingobacteriales bacterium | reverse complement strand
TGATTCGGGTCAACAATTCTCGCAAATACGGGACTTCTCCCTGCCAAAGGTGGCAACAGCCGGTAATATCAAGCATTAAACCATCAGGCTCGTCAATCGCCACAATCGGCGAAAAACGGATGCACCATTCGCCTAGTTCTTTTAACAGTAGAAATTCGGTTCCTGTTACATCATCTTCCAAAACCACATTGGGCAAAAGCGCTTTAACATCAGCAATGGTCATTCCTATTTTGATACCTTGCTTAAGCGCAAAATTATTACAGCTTTTTACCGATTGCCTTCCTCTTTCTTTTACCGAAATCACTAGTGGAACTTCATTTAATGAAGGATTAGCAATGGTGAGTTGATCGGTCAGCAATTGTTTAAACCATAAAGACAGATAACGTTTTTGCATTAGGTTCCTGTTTTAATGAGCGTTAATTTATCTGGCGCAATTGCTTCTGTGTTTTCTAAAGTTTTTACGATTAAACCTTTTGGCGTGGCGGTAGCTTTAAACACACTTGGTTGTCCGTTTTTAACTTTTAACAACTCAACTTGCCATTGCGGAAAGCCCACGCCAGGCAAACCTTTTTCTATAAAGCTTGGTAGCGGACTAATTCGCCAACGAGCTACACAAGCTGTGGTACTAATTTTTTTACTGTCTTTACGCAGCACAAATCCGGTAATTCGGTTATTTTCTACAGCCAATTGTAAACGCCTAGATTGTGCAAAATTGAGATCTTGCAGTTCTGCGACTACCGCTGCCAAACCATTGCATTTCAAAGCTTCTTCCATTGCCCAAAGAATATCTCTGTCTTTGCGAAGCTGTATAAATATGATGCGATCTGGATGAATCCCAAAGTTTTTTAAAGCAGGCGGAAACACTTGAGGGAAAGGACTGATCCAGATACAAGACCGCTCGTTTTGCATCAATACGGAAAGCAAAGTTGTTATAAAACCGTTGGTGCTTGCGGTATCTTCTTCCTCATCACACAAAAATTCATGTACGGCAGCAGTTGGAAATTCCTCATAAAGAAAAGCTTTTTCTAACAACCCTAAACCAAAACTGATTTCTTTGCCTTCGGTTTGTGGTTTAAAACCTTCTAACCGCAGAATATCCTGTTTTAGTTGCGTAATGATGCTTTTTTTTGTTTCTGCTATCTCCATAACGCTCTCCTTTCCTTAGTTTTTTATGACCAATGCTGTAAAATTATATAGTCGGGATACAAATATAATACTAATATTTTTAGTAAAAAGAATAATGTGGAGAAGTTTTTTGTGATGTTTGGAGGCGGTTTGGGTGGTGTTGATTATAAAGGTTTTGCATCCCGATAGTATCGGGAGGGATTGAAGAGGAAATCCTTTTTGTTTTTCACAAAAAGATTGCAACGGAAAGCCCGCCCGAATGCCCCCAATGTCATTAAGTTAAGCCTCTTTTTATCTCCACGCCGTCATTTCGAGGAACGAGAAATCTCACAAGCAAAGTCTGCATATAGCTCCAAAGGAGTCACTTTGTACGTTTGATACCTATTTGTGAGATGCCTTCCGGAAGGGATGCCTTTGGCACACTATCGTTCGACATGACGACGTTTCTTAACTTAATGACATCGCGGCTACCCCGAGCGTTAGCAATCAGGGAACGCCCAAATTAATATTTGAAAATTTTTAACGGGATTAGTTGCTTTCTCTTTTCCATTAAAAAATAGACTGTATTACCTACAATAGGCCCAAAACAGCAAGACAGATATAACCATTAATGATCATAAAGATAAATGAGGGAAGGCATTCTAAAAACCGGTCTTTCATTTTAACACGCACACCAAACCCTATCAGCATCAATAAAGAAAGTCCGCCTGAAGAAAGTATTAAAGCAGGTTTCCATAGTAGTCCGACTAGCAATCCAACTCCGCCCAATAACTGTAGATAGCCAATGAGATTTCTAAATTTGGCAAGATCATATCGATCAAACTCCACTTTCATACTAGAGCTTGTAAAAAACGTTAAGCCGTAATAGAGAAATGAAAAAGCGGAAATTAAAGTTAACGTGTTAACAAGCATTAGACATTATTTAAGCCCGAATGTACCCACGCCACAAATAAAGATAGCACCAGTAAAATAAAAGATGGAACATACTTTGAGATTGGGTTTTTGACTTTAATATGAGCAAGTTGCGCACATACCATCAGTCCGGCCATTAAAAGCGCAGAAACCATAACAACGTTTGGATACCAAATACCGGTAACTAAAAGTGTTGCCAAAGCTATTTTAGCGGCGCCTACAAAATTTCTTAGCAAATCTGGAATACCGTACTGTTTAAATTCTATAACAAGGTTATCATAACGGATAATCCAAACATAACCAATGGAAAGGGCGATTATAATCTGGGCACAATTTGCAAGTAAATTCATATTGATCTGTTCATTTTAAATTTATAGGACAATCTATTTATTTTAATTGTTAATGTGTCTCTTGGGCAGAAAAAACTTGCTGATTTCTCTATCTATATTAATCTTTCTTTATACAGATTCCATTAACTAATTTCACAGTTAATCAGGTTAATTTTCTGTTAAATAGGTTTTTAGCTTTAAGCTTTGTGCCTGCCAGGAAGCAGACTGGCATTTAGCTTTCGGCTTTTATATAATACCCAATTTGGCTAGTTTTGTTTTAACATCAGTTTTAAAGAAATTGGAAATTGCACTAATTATCCATTCTTACTATTTTTTCAAACCTCCTTTGATAACCAGAATTCAAGGGCGTAATAGTCACGCCATAAGCTTTACCAGAAGTTGAATGGATAAATTTGATAGTGTCTTGGGTTTGTACGATGATGCCCATGTGCCCAACAGTTCTATTTGTAGGATCGGTGCCGGTAAACAAAATCAAATCGCCAGGTTTACATTCTTCAATTGGAATAGTTGTGCCGTAATTTGTAAAATCTACCGAGCTTCTGGGTACAGCAATATTGAAATGGCGATATACGGCCGTGATAAATCCGGAACAATCGAAACCCACTTCTTTATCGGTAGAACCATATTTATACGGTACACCAATTAAGGTTTTTGCGTAAGCGATAATGTCTTCAGTTTTATAATCAGGTTGATTTGAATCTGTAATTGTGTCTTTATCTATATTTTCACTTTGTTTTGGATTGTTTTGTTGCATTGAAGAAGTGTCTTGCAAATAAACCTTGCCCTCATTTGCTTTAGAGCCACAAGCAATCATTACTGAAAGTGCAAAAGTGAGGGTTAAATGGTTTTTAAGAAACTTCATTGGTTTGATTGTTTTACGAAAGGTAAAATAGGTAAAATATTTTGTTTTTCGGCTTGCTTATGAATGTACTGTTTGTTTCCCCTTAGCAAAAAGTTGCAATTGATGGCTGACTTAGATTTTTTATAATTTATATTTATTAATATTGATTGTTATTTCAATCAAAAAACTTATATTTGTTCGGAATAACAATCAAAATAATGGAAAATCGAAAGCAGATCATCTTTCCAAAACATACTCGCTTGCTTGAACAAATGGGCGAAAATATTAAGTTGGCTAGAAAACGTCGTAAGCTGACCACAGTTCAGGTGGCAGAACGGGCGGATATTGCCAGGTCAACTTTGTATCTAATTGAAAAAGGAGATGCTAGCGTAGCCTTTGGTGCTTATTTTAATGTGTTGCGAGTTTTGGGTTTGCAAGATGATGTTATAAAGCTAGGTTCTGATGACGAATTTGGCAGAAAATTACAGGATTTGGAATTATTGAAATAACGTTATGGCACAACATAAATTCGATATATATGTATTTGCGCATTGGAAAGGGATGCCTGAACCTAAATTAATAGGAACATTAGCCGCACATTACGGAAAAGGGAAAAAGGCATTCAGTTTTGAGTATGATTCCGCTTGGATAAAGTCAGAAGAACAGCGTCTGCTAGATCCAGACATACAGTTTTATTCGGGGCTACAGTTTCCAAATCAGAAAGAAAATTTCGGGATTTTTTTGGATAGTATGCCCGATACTTGGGGGCGAACATTGATGAAACGTAAGGCTGCGCAACAAGCTCGCGAACGTGAAGAGAATGTTCCAAACTTATACGATATAAATTATTTGCTGGGCGTTTATGATGAAAGCCGAATGGGAGCGTTACGTTTTAAAACAGAATTAAACGGCCCTTTTTTAGATGATGACGCATCAACATCTGTACCGCCTTGGTCTTCTGTTCGTGAAATGCAACACGCTGCCGATAGTTTTGAAGATGATGGAAAAGATGTGGATGTCAAAAAATGGCTGGCCATTCTAATGGCTCCTGGGTCTTCTTTAGGAGGAGCGAGACCAAAAGCTAATGTATTAGACGAAGAAGGAGCAATATGGATTGCGAAATTTCCATCTAAAAATGACACTACTGATAAAGCCGCTTGGGAGTTTTTGGCTTTTAAGCTTGCTATAAAAGCAGGAATAAATATGGCTTCGTGTAAACTAGAAAAAATAGCAGGAAAATACCATACGTTTTTCGCCAAACGTTTCGACAGACAAGACGGGGAGCGTATTCATTTTGCTTCGGCAATGACGATGACAGGAAATAATGAAGATACTATTCGTGAGGCGCCGGCGAGTTATTTAGATATTGCAGAGTTTATCCAAAACCATGGTGCCCATATAAAAAACAACCTCGAACAGCTTTGGAGAAGATTGGTTTTTAACATCGCCATATCTAATACAGATGACCATTTGAGAAATCACGGTTTTTTATTGACAAGTGCAGGTTGGATTCTTTCTCCAGCTTATGATTTAAACCCATCCATTGATAAAAATGGATTAGCTTTAAATATCGATTTGGAAGATAATACGCTCGATTTAGAGCTCGCTAAACGTGTGGGTAAGTTTTTTCGATTGAGCGAAAAGAAAATGGAAGGTATTATTAAAGAAGTATTGGATAGCGTTAGTCAATGGAGACAGGTTGCGAGTAACATTGGCATTTCACGGGCAGAACAGGAAATGATGCAGGGAGCGTTTAGGTATTGAATTATTTTATATCAGAGGGTGTCACACATAATTCAAACTTGTTTCAAAAGCGATTAACTTTTATCCAAATAACCTGTTTTTACTTTAATAATCCTCTTAATCTGTAAGTTTTGTGATTTCCTTGATCACTTCATCTAGCTGCTCTGCGCTGTCTATTAACATGTCTTTTATATTGTTTAGGTTTGAATCAAGCGTCATCGTATCGAGGATTCCAGCGAGTCCCATAATATTAGCCAGTGGTCTGCGTATTCCGTGTGATTGTAGAAGACCTATTTCATGAAGTTTGTCTTTTTTAGATGCGATTTCGTTATCGGCATCTTGGAGTTGATTTTGAACAGCTACATGCTCTGTAATATTATAGCCGATGCAGAAAACTCCTTTTGGGTTATTATCTTCATCCATGATTGCATGAAGTTCCCACTGGGTATAAATATATCCTCCTCTGCCGTTATGTTTACGTAAAGTTGCAGGAAAAAGTGTTCCAGGAGTTGCAAAGCACTTCGCCGCTACCTCGGCACAGACAGAAAGGTCATCCGGATGAAGAGTGATAGAAAAAGACTTACCAAGCAAAGATTCGTTTTGTAAATCGAAATTCCTATCATAATTTGGGCTTACATAAGAATATCTACTGTCCATATCAATAGCTATGGTATAAAAAAAAGAACTTTTATGAAATAAATTATGGGTTTCCTTAAAGTTGATCATAGTTGGTTTGTAAAAATCTCAAATTAGTCCTTTTAGAACGTACAAATTCCCTCTATTTCAGAGCAATAGTAATTTGATAAATTTATTTGGTGGCAATATGGTAAAAATAGCTGAAATATCTTGTAGGCTTTGAAGACGTTGAATATTACAATAAGCATTGATAGAATAAAAAAGCTCCCCAAATAACCATCAAGTAGCTTCTCGTCAAAAAAACTAGTTCTTATTTATAAAAAACCTCATTTTACTTCAATTCTTTTTCAAACTGGTTGATGTCTGTTTTAGCGTCAATGGTTATCAATTCAATACCCGTCTCTTTTACAATAACTTATAAACGAAAAAACAGGGTTTTAGCCCGAATTATCGCCCTGATATGGCATTGTGGTTTTGCCGGAAGCTCACACATAAAATCGACATTTTAAAAAATAAAGCTTATAGTTATATAACTCATCACAAAACACCAAGACGCAAACAGTGTAAATTTGTTGAGAGATGGAGCAGAATCTTGAATACATATCATAAAATTTTTATCTTGTAAACAATTTAAAGTTCTCCAACACCGTCAATACGTCGATATTAAATCAGCAAAAAAAAATGTATAAATTCAAAGCCTTAATTTTTATTCCAATCTTATTAATCTCTATTGTTGCCTTTGCTCAAGTACAAAAACCTGTTAAGGACAGTTTACAACAACAGAAATCAATCTACAGAGCAACTCCAGAAAAAATAAATGATTTAATTGATACCAAGTTGGACGTAAAGTTTGATTATAAAAAAGCCTATCTGTACGGCAAAGCTTGGCTCACGTTGAAACCACACTTTTACCCGACAGATTCACTCACGTTGGATGCAAAAGGGATGGATATCAAAAATGTATCTATCAAAAACGGCAACATTCTTAGTCCATTAAAATTCAAATATGATAGTTTAGAATTGAAGATCAATTTAGGAAGTACGTACAAAGCATCAGACAAATACACCATCTACATAGCATATACGGCAAAGCCAAACGAATTTAAAGCTAAAGGGAGCGAAGCAATTACAGATGCAAAAGGTTTGTACTTTATCAATCCGGATAGCAGCGTGAAAGGTAAACCGGTTCAAATTTGGACTCAAGGAGAAACAGAAGGTTCGTCAGTTTGGTTTCCAACTATCGATAAACCAAATCAAAAAACCACGCAGGAAATCAGCATGACAGTGCTTGATAAATATGTAACGCTTTCTAACGGCGCTTTAATCGCTCAGAAGAAAAACACCGATGGCACCCGTACCGATACCTGGAAATTGGATAAACCACATACGCCTTATTTGTTTATGATGGCTGTTGGCGATTTTGAAATATATAGAGATAAGTATAAAAACATACCCGTTGACTATTATTTAGAGCCCGCTTATGCGCCATTTGCCAAAGATATTTTCGGCAAAACGCCGGAAATGATTGGTTTTTACGCTAAAAAATTGGGCATGGAATATCCATGGAATAAATACGCCCAGATTGTGGTGCGTGATTATGTGAGTGGAGCAATGGAAAATACTACGGCCACTGTACATGGCGCTCAAGTACAGCAAACTACAAGGGAGTTGTTGGATGGTAGCGATGGTGAGAGTACCATTGCCCACGAGATTTTTCATCAATGGTTTGGCAACTACGTAACTACAGAGAGTTGGAGCAACTTATCTGTAAATGAATCTTTTGCCAACTTTAGCGAAGTGCTTTGGTTTGAACATTCGAAAGGAAAAGATGCAGGTGACGCACACAATCACAGTGACATGCAATCTTATTTACTGTCACCAGATGCAAAATTTAAAAAGCTGATTCGTTTTGGTTATGATGATAAAGAGGACATGTTTGATGTGGTGAGCTACCAAAAAGGCGGACGAATTTTAAACATGCTAAGGAATTATTTGGGCGAGGACGCTTTTTTTGCAGGTTTAAATCTTTATTTGAAATCAAACGCTTTAGGTAATGGCGAGGCACATCAACTGCGTTTGGCATTGGAGCAGATAAGTGGCAAAGATTTGAACTGGTTTTTTAATCAATGGTATTTTGGTGCCGGTCATCCCGAGTTAAACATCAGCTATAAGTGGGATGCTGTTAACAAAACGCAAACAGTTTATTTACAACAAACACAAAATGAGGAGGTTTTTATTCTTCCGATGAAAATTGATGTTTATGAAGGAGGCAAAAAAGTTCGCCATAATTACTTGATGACCAACAAATCAGACTCCATCAGCTTTAAGCTAAATACTAAGCCAGATTTGGTGAATGTTGATGCTGATAAAATATTACTGGCATTAAAGAGCGATTACAAAACTATTGAAGAGTTGGCTTTCCAGTACAAAAGTGCGCCTTTATATGTTGATAGATTGGAAGCGATTGAAGAAGCGAGCAAAAAGATTAAGGAAAAAAAAGCACAAGACATATTGATTGCAGCTTTGAAAGATGCTTACTATGGGTTGCGAATTGAGGCGATAAACAACTTAAAGTTGGAAAATGATGAGTTAAAAAAGCTTATTTTGCCAAGTATCATCAACATTGCTAAAACAGATTCGAGTACGTTGGTTAGAGCGGCAGCTATAGAGTCCTTAGCCAACCTTCAAGATAAAACTTACATGCCTTTATTTACGGATGCGTTAAAAAATCCATCATACGCAATTGAAGGTGCGGCTTTGAATGCAATTGCTGCAATAGATATAAAGCAGGCGAAAGTGTTTGCGAATAGCATGATGAAAGAAGCAAAAGGGCCGTTGGTAAGCTCTATTGTAAATATTTACAGTGTTGAGGGTGGCGATTTAGAGTTTCCTTATGTTTACCAATCTTTTAAAGAAGCAAGCACCCAAACGCAGTTTGAATTGATTCCTGGTTTTTCTAGCATTTTAATGAATGTCAAAAATTCAGCGTACTTAAACCAAGGTTTGGAGGAGCTAGTGAAAATGGCTACGCAATTCAAAAAGTACGGGGTAGATAAGTACATAAATGTGATGCTTAACAATGTGGTAATGGCTAAGCAGGATGATAGAGATAAAGCACCGTTATTAGAGAAAGCAAAGTTTGATGAACAGATTAAAGCGGTTAAACAAGCTATCGAAGAGATTGGTAAGTTGTAAAGATTTTATTCAGCAAAAAAGCCAATTATCTTTTAAGAAAATTGGCTTTTTTGTTATTCAATCAATTTTATTGGACTTTATAAGCCTAATGAACTAAATGAACTTTTAACTAGTGAACTAAAATTATTTCGGCATTAAAACGGTGTCAATTACATGGATCACACCATTTTTCTGGTTTACATCAGCAATGGTTACATAAGAAGTACCACCTTTTGCATCCCATAATTTTACTTTTTTATCGTCTATAGAAGCATAAAGTTCTTCGCCTTGTACGGTAGTAAAAGTTGCTTTACCGTCGCCTTTTTCAATTGCCCCCATAATATCTGAAGCACTGTATTTACCAGACAAAACGTGGTAAGTTAAAATTTTAGTCAGCATGGCTTTGTTCTCTGGTTTAACCAAAGTTCCAACAGTACCTTCTGGTAACTTGTCAAATGCTGCGTTAGTTGGTGCAAAAACTGTGAAAGGTCCGTCAGTTTTTAAAGTTTCAACTAAACCAGCTGCTTTTACCGCTGCTACTAAAGTGGTGTGGTCTTTTGAATTTACAGCATTATCAACAATATCTTTTGTGTTGTACATTGCTGCACCGCCAACCATTGGGTTTGTTTGTGCGAAAGCTTGGGGTGCGAATGCGATAGCTACTAAGGCAAATGCTACTAGGAATATTTTTTTCATATCTGTTTATTTTATTTGGAGTGATTAACGGAGAAAATTTATTTGCGGTTTTCACGAGAAATGAAATATTTTAGAAAAGGTTATTTTGGACATCCGGGCGGGCTTTTCGCTATATCTTTTTTTGTCCTTCGCCGCCGCTCAGGATGACAAAAAAGGATGCCGCTTCAATCCCTGATGCGAATTCTCGTTGAAATAGAATATACGAAACATAAATAGTTGGTCTAAAAAGCCTAAAGAACTATTTAACCAATGAACTTATTTATGGCATCGCCTGTGCTTTAAGATGCGTTCAGTAATTAACTTATGACATCAAACTCAAAAATCTCCATTTACGCCGCTTTAGCTGCCAACGTTGGAATCGCTGTAATCAAGTTTATTGCTGCAGGTATAACCGGAAGCTCCTCTATGTTGTCAGAAGGAATTCACAGTGCGGTAGACTCTGGAAATCAGATTCTCTTATTAGTCGGCATTAAAAGGAGTCAAAAACCGGCAGATGAAAATCATCCTTTCGGGCATGGGCAAGAGCTTTATTTTTGGTCGCTGATTGTGGCTGTACTTATTTTTGGTTTAGGGGGTGGA
>JBBSTQ010000099.1:0-10062 GCA_038235745.1 Sphingobacteriales bacterium | reverse complement strand
TTACTTGAATAATCATAATAATAGTTTAAATAAATCTCTTCAAATTATGTACCCAATTATACAAGAATATATCCGCAATGTCAATTAATTGGCTTTCCTCGCTCGTTTTATTTGGAATGGTAAAACTATCAGCGGTTTAGATTTTTCAGATGAGGCACTAAAGTTGTTTAGCAAGCTATTAAACAAGTTTAAACATGAAAATTAAGGAACTATTAATATTATTTGTTGTCACGTCGTTTATGGTAGTGTCCTGTTCTAAGGGCAGGCATGAAGAATTCGGTCGCGATTTGGCCAAGGCCTTTAAAAGCAAAAAGTACAAAGATTTTGATACTGCAGCTTATAACCAAGTCTTTTTAACAGAGTATAAAAAGCTTAAACCAAAATTGCATGACCCTATTTGGATCAGTAAAATTTACAAGGAAGAGGATAAAGGTTTAACCTTGTTGGGTGATTTTTTAGTAAACGGAAAGTTGGATACGCTGCACCAGTACCTTTTGAATTCAAAATTCCACGGACTTAATCCAGATTATTTTCATGCGAATGTGATTACTGATTTACTGACTCAGGTAAAAACTAAGAAGTTTAAATCTGTGGAAGAAAGCTACCCAGTTCTTGCTCAGCTTGAACTTTACTGTGCCGATGGTCTAATTAACTATGCTGGTATTTTAAAATACGGTGCTGTTAATCCTAAAACGGTATTGAGTAGATATTACGTAGATGTTAAGCGCCCGCAGATTATTGAAGCGCAACAAGCTTTAGATCAAATTGACTTAGCTAAATTTATGGTTGAAATACAGCCACAAAATGGTTATTACCAGCGTTTGATGAACTTGTTGATTAACGATGAAAAGCCGGAGACAACGACAAAGTTGACAACAGAGGAAAGAGAGAAAATTTTCCTTTCTATGGAGCGCCTCCGTTGGCCAGTAAAAGAATATAAAGGAAAATATCTTTTGGTAAATATTCCGGAATACAAATTAAGATTGATCGAAAACAACACGACTGATTTGCAAATGAAAGTTTGCGTGGGAGAAGCCGGTGGACACGAGACCCCAATTTTAAGCGGAATGATTGACCGCATGCAAGTTAATCCGGTGTGGAATATCCCCAAAAGCATAGCAAGCACCGAAATTTTGACCAGTTTGAAGAATGATCCATATTATTTGGAAGCGAAAAACATGGTGGCTTATAAAGGTGGTGAGTTGGTCAACTCGCCAGATGTTGACTGGAATAACGTTGATATTTCTCAGTATTCATTTAAACAAAACCCAGGGGCAGATAATTCTTTAGGGCAAATCAAGTTCATTTTCCAA
Source organism: Sphingobacteriales bacterium (assembly GCA_038235745.1). Classification (GTDB taxonomy): domain Bacteria; phylum Bacteroidota; class Bacteroidia; order Sphingobacteriales; family Sphingobacteriaceae; genus Pseudopedobacter. The sequence continues at coordinate 8,749 of JBBSTQ010000099.1, read as the reverse complement.
AACCCCTATGCTATTTATCTACATGATACCCCAGCGCAAGCAATGTTTGGGCAAGATATGCGGGCTGTAAGTCATGGTTGTGTTAGGGTAGAAAAGCCTATGGATTTGCAAAAGTTTTTGCTTGACGATGAATCCAAAAGTAAGAGGATTGTAAAAGAAACCGAAGCATCATCAAGAGGCGAAGCAGTAGATGCAAGATGGCAGATGATCAAAGAACCGATTCCAGTTTTTATATCTTACTATACTGCTTGGACCAATGATGACGGAAGCTTGGTAAGCTCGAAAGACGTTTACGGTTACGATAAGCTTTTGCTTCCTAAGTTTAAGCCATACATGGCAACGCTATAACTTATCTTTAACTTAAAAGAACTCACGGTCTTTAAATGCTGTGAGTTTTTTTATGGATATTTTATTTTGAAAAGCAAGATGGTTCCCGCAAAAATCAAGGTTACACCGTTAGCAATTGCAACAGGTAAGTCGCCGATGATTATCCCATAAATCAACCACAAAGCCACGCCTGTCACAAACAAAATATACATCGAAAGGGAAATGCTTTCGGTATTTTTTGTTTTTATGATTTTGATAGCTTGTGGAATAAATGAGAAGGTTGTACAACAGGCGGCAATTAGCCCGAGGGTGGTAACAAAGTTTTGCATTAATTATTTTTTATCGAAATCTAACCTTAGTGAAAAAACATTACTGTACAGGCCACTGCCTGCGTTCGTTAAAGCATAATCAATGGAGAAGTTCTCGATTTTTAACCCTAGCCCAAAATTAGGCTGAAATTCGTATTGTTGTGTCCCATTAAAGTCTGTGATTTTTTGAATGTTGCCAACGCCTGCTCTTAAAAAGATTAATTTCTTAAAATTCCCTTCCAAACCTACCGTTGGATCTACGCTTACTGGATCGGCAGCAACCAACACATTTCGTTTCCCGTCAGTTGTTAGATTTAAGTTTACTTCACCAAGTATTCCAAACTTATCGTTGATTTTCGTTTCGTAAGCTGTACCCAATATAATACGTGGTAAAGTAGTCTCTGTTGAATTATTTGGTATATCGTTCCCGGTAGCGGTGTAAATGCTCGAAAACTTATCAGGATTGTAACTCCAAGCGTTAAAGGTGGTAGTTATATCCCTACCAACGGCTGCGAAAGTGAATTTTTTGTGTTTGTATTGCGCACCTACATCAATACCGAAACCCCAAGACTTACCATATTCTCCAACTTTTCTGTGGATAATCTTTACGTTTGCGCCATAGCTCAATCCATTCTCGTCCGCTTTCTTTCTTCGTCTGGCATAGCTGAATAAAAATGCATAATCAGCAGCAGAAAAAGATTTTACTCTGTCGTAATTTATGTCTCCACTTGCATCAATCAGTTCAGAGGTGTCAGGAATGTCATCTACGCCAAAACGAACTATTGAAGCGCCCACAACGGCGGTATTGTCTGCAATAAAAGTAGAAAAGCCTGCATAATCGTATTTCGCAATACCAGAAAAATACTCAGAATGCATTAGGCTTGCTTGCGACTGACTTTTCATGTTCATTAATCCCGCTGGGTTCCAATAGCCAGAACTAACATCCGAAGTGGAAGCAACCACAGAACCTGCCATACCAAATGCCCTAGAACCCACGCCAATCTGCAGAAATTCGTTAGAATACTTTCTAGTTTGTGCAGTTAACAAAAGGGGTAGACTCAATAAAAAATAGGAGAATAAACTTTTTATCATTCAATTTAAGGTTGCATCAATTTGGTCAAATATAATTATAAAATCTTTGCGCAATTCTTTTTTATACTCAATTAGCCGTTGGGTTATTGCTATTTCTTGTTCGGCTGTAAACGGGTCTGTCCATAAACGCATGCAAATCCGTTTTAGTGCGTAAGTGATTTTTTCTTCTTCGCTGTAGCTGTACATGTATTTGCTACTCATAAAATTGCTAAAAAACTTCAGAAATTTAGCCTCATCTGATATACGGTTAATCTGTAAAAATAGTTTGACCTCATCTTTTTCAACCTCTGCAAGTTGCTCATATAATTTATCGACAGAAACCAGTCCTTCTAAAATAAGCAGGTTATCCAATAGTAACTCTAAGCTAATATGACCTAAAAAAAATGGCTTAACAGGCGAGCCAACAATTACTTCCTTTATGGCTAATTTAATTTGATGCTGATGATACTTAAAAAACTCAGAGCTATGGAACTGTTTGTCCACTGCAATGTGCCGGTTCCAACCTTTTAAAATTGAGCTTTGGTTAGGATAATCTAAAACCAAATGTTTCTGCTTTTCTGGATGAATGTTCCAAGACTTGTCCGCATTTTTAATTAAATCGGGCAAAAGCATTCCAAACACCTCATAAGGGTTGTATTTTTTCCTATCGAAATAATAATGGGACAAAAAATTCATAAAATTTTAAGGTATTTTAAAATCAACTTTTCAAGTGCAAATAACTATGAATACTATTAAAGACAAACTTTAGCTAAGGAATGTTTCAAAAGCAAAAATACAGGATGAGGGTATGCTTTTTCTGAACGTGAGACTTTCCATGTACCGTTCGCTGTTAAATCATATATTTGCGCTTTTCCAAGATAGTAACAAATTTTAAAATATAAGAAAATGAATTTTGTTGAAGATTTAAGGTGGCGAGGTTTACTACACGATATTACTCCAGGTACTGAAGAAGAACTTTTAAAGGGAATGAAGGCTGGTTACATCGGCTTTGATCCAACTGCAGACTCGTTACACGTAGGTAGTTTATTACAGATTTTTACTTTGGTTAGGTTTCAACAAGCTGGGCATAAGCCATTTGCATTAGTTGGTGGCGCTACTGGTATGGTTGGTGATCCATCGGGTAAATCACAAGAACGTAATTTATTATCTGAGGATGCTTTGGCTGTAAATATAAAAGGGATTCAAAGCCAATTAGAACGCTTTTTAGATTTTGATTGTGGTGCAAACAGTGCAGAGATTGTAAATAATTTCGACTGGTTTAAAAACTATAATTTTTTGGACTTTATAAGAGATGCGGGTAAGCACATTACCGTAAACTATATGATGGCCAAAGATTCTGTGAAAAAACGTTTGGAAAGCGAAGTTGGCATGTCGTTTACAGAATTTTCTTACCAACTGATTCAGGGTTATGATTTCTATTATTTGTGGAAGCACAAAGATTGTATTTTGCAGATGGGCGGGTCAGATCAGTGGGGGAATATCCTTACCGGAACAGAGTTTGTCAGAAGAAAAGACGGTGGTCACGCTTTTGCATTAACCTCTCCGCTTATTAAAAAAGCTGACGGAACTAAATTTGGCAAAACTGAAGGTGGAAACATTTGGCTAGATGCAACGCGAACAAGCCCATACCAATTTTATCAATTTTGGCTAAATTCTTCAGACGAGGATGCTGTAAATTACATCAAGATATTTACCTTTTTGCTTGAAGCCGAAATTAATAGCTTAATTGAAGAGCATTCAAACGCTCCTCATTTAAGGTTATTGCAAAAAACATTAGCCAAAGATATTACTGAGCGAGTGCATGGTGCTGATGCTTTACAAACGGCCTTAAGCACCACCGATTTTTTGTTTGGCAACGGAAGCTTGGATTTCTTGAGCGCTATGGATGAACGACAGGTTCTGCAGGTATTTGAGGGAATAGCACAGTTTGAGGTTTCAAAAAAAGAATTTGAACAAGGAGTTGATATGCCGACTTTGCTGGCCGAAAAAACTAGCATTTTTTCATCAAAAGGAGAGGCGAAAAAGATGATTGTTGGTGGTGGAGTATCTATTAATAGAGAAAAGATCAGTTCCGTAGAATTATCCTCAAAAGATTTGCAATCTATTAATAATCAGTTTATAGTGGTGCAAAAAGGAAAGAAAAACTATTTCTTGATTAACTTGAGATAAATTTTTAAATCAGACATATATGTGTTATATTTGTATGTATGTCTGATATTAATAAGAATATTGTTCAAGAGCCACTATCTGTTTATGGCGCACAAGCGTTTGATGTTGCGCAACAGATGGTATTGCTTTTTGGTGGTGTAGGTGCTTTAAATTTAAAATCAAATGTAGTTTCTGATTTTGATTTGTTAGAGTTAACGCGTCGTGGTATTCCTAAAAAAGCGATGTTGGGTTTAATTAAAAAGATATCATTAACCATTCAAGAGCTAGCGGGTATTATGCACATCAACGAAAGAACTTTCCAACGTTTTAACGATACAGATTTTGTTAAATCAGAATACTCAGAAAAAGCAATTGAGTTAGCAAGGCTATACGCTCGAGGTATTGAAGTTTTCGGTTCTTTAGAAAACTTTAAGCTTTGGATGAAAACACCATCTATCGTTTTCAAAAATAATGCGCCTTTTACATTATTAGATTCGTCCATTGGTTTTGGGTTGGTTTTTACTGAGCTAGGCCGTATAGAACACGGTATATTTTCTTAAATGGAATTATACAGGCTGGGTGTTTGCCAATATGCTGGAAACTTAAGCGGGGAAGGGGCGAAGATTTATGGTGGAAGGTGGAATTCTTTAGGTGTGCCTGCGGTTTATTTTGCAAGCTCGAGAGCGCTCGCTGTTTTAGAGGTATTAGTGCATTTGCCAACTGGTCTATTGCCAAAGAATTTTTGTATGGCTACGTTTAAGGTTGACGCTGACTTTATCGAGCTTAAAGCGGAAGTGTTACCTGTTAAATGGCGGAGCTTCCCTTTTACAAAATCAACGCAAATGCTGGGTAACCAGTTCTTAAAAGAAAATAGGTCATTACTTTTAAAAGTTCCTTCGGCAATAGTAGCAGGCGATTTTAACTATATTGCTAATCCGCTACACCCAGATATAAAAAAGATGAAATTGCTTGAAAAAGTTGATTTTTCTTTTGATGATAGGTTGCTGTAGAAGCTGTTAAAGCACCATCAGGTTGCAACCCCTGATATCGCTATCATCGAATCTTCCTAATACTTCAAAAGTTCCGTTGGCAAAAGTTTTACCCAGATCTTGGGTCGCTATAAAAGAACAAGAGTGCATATTCGCCAAATCGATGATGTTGATTCCTCCAGATCTGCCGTGAGGCAGTAACGTTAATGGGTCGTTGGTGTCACGTGTAATTACCTTCATCCAAGGCACACAATCAAATACCCCATCGCCTTTGGAGTATGCTTGAGAAAGCAGCTCCGTCATCCCGTACTCCGAATGTATTTTGCTAACGCCGAAGCCTTTCGTTAAAACATCATGAAGCTCTTCACGCACCATTTCTTTTCGCTGTCCTTTCATTCCACCAGTTTCCATCACTGTTAATTCAGGGAATTCAGTTTTAAATTTTTCTACAAAGTCTAAAAGTGCGTAGGTAACACCAATTAAAATAGTTTTTTGGTTTTTGGTTTTTAAATCGGCTAGAACGTCACTTAAATCGTTGTGATTATGCAGAAGAAAACCGCTTTTGGGATGCTTAGATTTTTTTATCAAATCCTCCACCATGTAAATTAAAGACGAACCTTCACGTTCCAAGTAACTAGGAAGCAAAGCTAAAACGCATATATCTTTTATATCTCCGTAAAAAATCTCGAAAGCCTTTAAATAACTTTGTCGATAAATTTTTGAGTCTTCCACATAGTGCTTGCTGGTTGAATTTCCGGTGGTACCAGAGCTGCTAAACACGATATCGGCGAAAGCCTGATCTTCAATTATTGAATGCGTTTTAAAAAAAGAAATAGGTAAAAAAGGTATTTGCTTGTAATGCCTCAGCTTATCTGGACTTATTTTAAGTCCGTCAACAAAGTCTTTATAGACCTGAATTGTTTGATATTGAAGTTTAAAAACATCCAAACAGGCGTGATCAAAATCGTTTTCATTTTGGATGTTGAAAATGTTCATAAATCAAAGGTAGTAAAAGACGAGGTCATTTTAAACCGCTCAAGGTTGGTATTGATAAACTATCTCGAACGATTTATTTTTAAGATTTGACGAAATTTCTCCAATTTTCAAATCTTTTTTTTGCGGAGTAGGTTCGCATACATAATAATTGTTGCCTTTATAGAATATAGGTTTACCAACAGGCTTGTCAAATTTGACTGCCATTGTAATATGCGTTGGATAAAGTAAAGCAATCATCGGTAAATTGTAGATCTCTTTTACCAAGTAAAAAAACAAGGCGGCTCTGTCATCGCAGTCGCTGTAGTCACTAAAAAGAGTTTGTTCTGGCGAAAGACGCCTTTCTTTGCCAAAATTTTCTTCGTCTGGCTCGTATAAAAAAGCATTTCTTGTAAAGCGCATTAGGTAGTCCACGCCGTTTATTTGTGTCATGTTTTTTAAATTCTGTTTTAGCAAAGGGATTAGTGAGCTATAGGTTTCTCGGCTCAGCGGAATATTAAAGTACGATTCAAAATCAACAACAGGATAATTTTTAAATGCAGATTCTACATCGTCACTCAGTTTAACATTAAAACTATAGGCTTTTTGACGGAAATTAAAAGTGATCAGTTTTTCTTTATAGTCGTTTGGATTAAAATCCGGTATCTGGGTTACTTTGTAAGAAAGTGCATTTTTGGCTTCTGCAATGTAAATGTTTAAAGGATCTAATTTTTGGGTAAGGTAATTGACGTCCTTATAATCGTGAAAATTTAAGCAAACAAACTGTTTACTATCGGCTTTAAAAAATGGAATATCGCTAATGTCCTCATCGCTCCAAACGTAAAATAGAAGCTGTTTGTTATCGCCTATCGCTAAGCGTGTATCGTATCCAGACTTTGCAAGAAAAAACCATTTATACAGCGTGTAACGTTCGTAATTGTCTTCTTTCGGACTAATCTGTTGAACTGTTTTTCTGATGAGCTGATAGTAAAACCAGTCGTTTAAGTGATTTTCCGCTTTATAGGTAGTCAATACGTTAATTATCTCTTCCGTTTTGGCTTGGCTTAATTGATAATAGAAATCAGCGATTTTTTCTTCGGAAAGCTTTCCATCAAACTTTACATACAAGCTTGAATCTGTAACGATATTAAACGTTTTGTTATAAAATTGAAAAGCAATATTTTGCCCATTAACCTTTTTTATCGAAATAGAAAAAAGGATACAAATGGTTAGCGTAAAAGAGGCAAAATAGGTTTTCAATTTTTTTTTGTTAAAACTAAATTTACATAAAATTAACGTAAGCTTAACATTAGATTTGTTTTTTATTCGTATTCGTCAGGAAAAAGTTACGTCTTTGACTAAATTCTCTCAGTACATAAATCACATGGTTTTTATCTCAAATTTTATAGCTTTGATTTTTACTAATAGGAGCAAGTTTTGAGCATCAGTGTTAAAGCGTTAAGTAAAAATTATGGATCACAAAAAGCGGTGGATCAAATTTCGTTTGAAGCCCAGCCGGGTAGGATTTTAGGTTTTTTGGGGCCAAACGGTGCAGGAAAATCAACAACTATGAAAATGCTGACATCTTTTATCCCAAAAACATCAGGCTCGGCAACGGTTTGTGGTTTCTGCATTACTAAAGATTCTTTGGAAGTTCGTAAAAACATTGGTTATCTGCCAGAAAACAATCCGCTTTATACAGAAATGTATGTTAAGGAGTTTTTGAATTTTGTAGGTGAGGTTTACCAATTAAAAAACTTGAGTCAACGAGTTTTGGAAGTGATACAGTTAACGGGTTTGCAAAAGGAACAGCACAAAAAAATAGGACAGCTTTCTAAAGGGTATAAACAACGCGTGGGTTTAGCGCAAGCAATTATTCACGATCCCAAAGTTTTAATTTTAGATGAACCAACATCGGGCTTGGACCCAAATCAACTGATTGAAATTAGAGCTTTAATTAAAGAACTAGGAAAAACTAAAACCGTTATTTTATCAACCCATATTATGCAAGAAGTGGAAGCCATTTGTGATGATGTTGTGATCATTAATAAAGGTAAAATTGTTGCAAACGATAGTTTAAACGGTCTTTTAGATTTTCATCAAGAAAAAACACTTGAACCAATTTTTGTAAAACTTACTAAGGATTAGTTTTTTACAACTCTAAAATTATAAAAAATTAAATGTTTACCATTTATAAAAAAGAACTTTTCGCCTATCTCAACTCCTTGGTTGCTTACATTACCATCGGTGTTTTCTTGTTGGTTTTAAGTCTGTTTCTCTGGGTTTTTCCCGATACCAGCTTGTTGGACTACGGTTACGCCAGTTTGGATAGCTTGTTTAACACGGTTCCGTACCTTTTTATGTTTTTAATCCCTGCGATTACCATGCGTAGTTTTTCTGAGGAAAAACGAGAAGGTACTTTTGAACTTTTGGCAACTCGCCCGCTAACCGATTGGCAAATTGTGTTTGGTAAATATTTTGCATCCTTAACATTGGTGCTTTTTGCTTTGATACCCACCTTGGTGTATTATATTTCTGTTCATCAATTAGGTGTTGTGGTTGGTAATATTGATAGCGGTGCAGTCATTGGTTCTTATATAGGGTTGTTTTTGCTCGGCGCAACATTTGTAGCCATCGGAATCTTTGCTTCATCACTTACCAAAAACCAAATCATCGCATTTACCATTGCCATTTTTTTGAGTTTCTTCGCATTTAGCGGATTCAATTCGCTCAGCCAAATTTTGTCCTTTCAAACGTTTGATAGCGTGTTGATTAATTTAGGAATCAATGAACATTACCAATCCATAAGCAGGGGAGTTTTGGACTCTCGAGATTTTTTCTACTTTTTGAGTGTGATTGCTTTCTTTTTACTGATTACTAAAACGATTTTAGGAGGTAGAAAATGGTAAATCA
>JBBSTQ010000098.1:0-10241 GCA_038235745.1 Sphingobacteriales bacterium | reverse complement strand
TCATTAAAAATTTGGACGGATAGTTTCGCTCCGGTACAACCTAACGGGTGTCCGAGGGCAATTGCGCCACCGTTTACATTGACTTTCTCTTTATCCAATCCTAATTTTCTGATGATCGCCAAAGATTGAGAAGCAAACGCCTCATTTAGTTCTATTAAATCAATTTGATCTAACTGCATGGCGGCTTGTTTCAACGCCATCGGGATGGCTTCAATTGGACCAATTCCCATAATTCTTGGTGGAACCCCTGCAACCGAATAGCTAACCAATCTTGCAATGGGTTCTACATTTAATTGCTTCAACATTTTTTCAGAAACCACCAAAACAAAGGCCGCACCGTCTGATGTTTGTGAAGCATTACCCGCAGTTACCGAACCACCTGCTGCAAAAACAGGTTTCAATTTTGCCAATGCTTGAATTGAAGTATCTGACCGCGGTCCTTCGTCGGTATCGACCACGTATTTACGGGTTTTCTTTTTCATGTTGGCATCAACATAGTTTTCTGTAACCGTAATGGGTAAAACTCCGCCCTTTAAATGGCCATTCTTTATCGCTTCAATTGCCTTTTGGTGCGAATTAAAGGCAAACTCATCCTGGTCTTCTCGGCTTACTTCATATTCCTTAGCTACCGCTTCCGCAGTTAAACCCATGCCCCAATACCAGTCGGGGTTTTTCATGGCGACTTCTGGATTTGGGACAATCTTCCAGCCCCCAAACGGCATACCGCTCATCACTTCTACACCACCTGCTACTATGCATTCTGCCATTCCTGCTTTAATTTTTGCCACCGCAGTAGCAATCGTATCCAAACCCGATGCACAATAACGGTTAATGGTTACTCCCGGAACTTTATCCGTATCCAAGGCCATCAGAGAAATCATTCTGCCAATATTTAAACCTTGCTCTGCTTCTGGCGTGGCGTTACCGACAATCACATCGTCGATTTGATTTTTATCGAGATTGGGAACGGATGCCACCAATTCGCGAATGACTTCCGCAGCCAATTCGTCTGCTCTTGTAAAACGAAAAACTCCTCTAGGAGCTTTTCCTACTGCTGTTCTATAACCTGCTATAATGTATGCTTCCATATATTTAGTATTGAGTAGGGCGTATTGAGTAATGAGATGACTTGCATACGTCCTTATTTATTTTTTTTAGTATTGCGTATTGTGTATCAAGATGACTTATTTTTTTATAATTATTTTTTAGTGCTTTGTATTAAGTGATGATATAATTTACTGGATTCAATATTCTTTTAGATACGTTTCAGAGATCTCAATACACAATACTCACATCAAATTACTCTCAACCTATTTACTTAATGATAATTGAAGTTTATAATTCATTTTCTGAATCTCATCGATGACAAATAAGATTTCATCTGTAGATTTTTCATCAATAAAATTCAATTTATTTGCGATAATGATTTGAGTTTGTAATTCGTATGCTGATCCATTGGCAATCCCTAAAAATTGTTTGAATTCTCCTTTTGTATTTCTTCCCGCTCCTTCAGAAATATTAGACGGAATAGAAACAGCGCATCTTCTTACTTGAGAAATTAAATTAAATCTTTCGTCAGATGGAAACTTTGAAGACAATTGATAAACTTGAACTGCCAAATCCATTGACTTACTCCAAATTTTTAATTCTTTGATGTTGTGCATTCTGTTTTTCCTTTTTTATTACGATTGAAAAGTTCTCAATACCCACTACTCAAATCTCAATACTAATTACGTAGTGGTTTCCCCTTAGTAATAATACTCTGTATCCTCTCCAACGTTTTCTTCTCTCCACACAAACTCAAAAACGCCTCCCTTTCCAAATCCAGCAAATACTGTTCAGTTACTAAAGTTGGGGCCGATAAATCTCCACCACACATTACGTAAGCTAATTTTTGGGATATCTTTTGGTCATGGTCTGAAATGTAGTTTCCGGAACGCATGGTATTTGCGCCTGCATACATCATTCCTAAACCGTATTTTCCTAATACTTTAATATCTGTTCTTCGTACAGGTTGTGTATATCCGGCATCAGCCAATTCCAAAGCTTTGTCTTTTGCATCCGCGATAAGCCTACTTCTGTTCATTGATATAGCAAACTTATCCTTCAGTAAATACCCTAGATCATAAGCTTCTAAAGCCGAAGTAGAAACTTTTGCCATTGCTATGGTCAAGAATTTTTCTTTTAAAACGTTTTGTTCAATCTGCTCCGGATGAAACTCATCAGATGCTCTTAAAGCCATCTCTTTAGTTCCGCCACCACCTGGGATTAAGCCAACACCAAACTCCACTAAACCCATATAAGTTTCAGCATTCAACTGAACGTGATCTGCATGAAGCGCAAACTCGCAACCACCACCTAACGTAAGGTTATGTGGTGCAACAACCACTGGGATTGAAGAATACCTTAAACGCATAGACGTGTTTTGAAACATTTTTATCGCCATGTTCACTTCGTCCCACTCCTGCTCAACCGCCATCATAAAAATCATTCCCACATTAGCCCCAGCAGAAAAATTTGCGCCATCGTTACCGATAACCAATCCTCTGTAATCTTTTTCAGCAATATCAATAGCTTTATTAATTCCTGCTAAAACTTCGCCACCAATAGTGTTCATCTTGGTATGAAATTCGAGGTTTAAGATGCCGTCGCCTAAATCAAACAACGTAGTTCCAGCGTTTTCCCAAACCACTTTATTGGCTCTGATGTTATCTAAAACAATGAACGCATCCTGGCCAGGAATTGCTTGGTAAGATTTTGAAGGAATATCATAATAGGTTTTGTTCCCATTATCAATTTTGTAGAAAGAAGTAATTCCAGCGTCCAGCATCTCAGCAACCCATTTTGCAGGAGTTTTGCCGTTGGCTTTCATCATTTCGATGCCTTCTTGTGCACCCAAAGCGTCCCAAACTTCAAACGGGCCTAATTCCCATCCAAAACCAGCTCGCATGGCATCATCAATACGGTACAATTCATCTGATATTTCCGGAATTCTATTAGAAACGTATTCAAACAATCCTGAGAAAGAGACCCTAAAAAACTCAGCAGCTTTATCCTTACCGGCAGCGTAAACTTTCATTCGCTTACGCAGGTTTTCTACAGGTTTTGTTGCATCTAATGTTGCTGATTTTACTTTATTTTGCGGACGGTATTCTAAAGTTTTTAGATCTAATGCTAAAATCTCTGTTTTGCCATCCTTATCTTTTGTCTTTTTATAGAAACCCTGACCAGTTTTATCGCCTAGCCATTTTTTCTCCTGCATTTGTTTTACGTAATCTGGCAAAATAAAAACTTCTTTTTGTTCATCATCTGGAGCGTTCTCAGAAAGTCCGTTCGCTACGTTGATCATCGTATCCAATCCAACCACATCAGTAGTGCGGAAAGTAGCAGATTTTGGTCGACCTAAAGCTGGACCCGTAAATTTATCAACCTCTTCAACGGTCAAATCCATCTTTTCTACCAAATGCAATAGCGCCATGATAGAGTAAACGCCCACCCTATTTGCAATAAATGCTGGAGTATCTTTACATAAAACCGTGGTTTTACCTAAAAACTTATCTCCATAGTGCATTAAAAAATCAATGATTTGTTGATCGGTATCTGGCGTTGGAATAATTTCTAATAACTTTAGGTACCTCGGCGGATTAAAAAAGTGTGTACCGCAGAAATGCTTTTTGAAATCCTCAGATCGTCCTTCTGCCATCATGTGGATAGGAATTCCAGAAGTGTTTGATGTAATTAAAGTTCCTGGTTTCCTAAATTGCTCAACTTGGTCGTAAACTATCTTCTTGATTTTTAGATTCTCAACCACCACTTCAATTGTCCAATCGCAAGAAGCAATATCTTTCATGTTGTCTTCAAAATTCCCAGTCTTAATTTTATTCAAAACTGCTTTAGTGAAAACTGGCGAAGGATTTGATTTGGCGGCGAAAGTTAAAGCGTCATTGACAATTCTGTTCCTTACCACAAGGCTTTCTAAGGTTAAGCCTTTGGTTTGCTCTTTTTCATTCAGTTCTCTTGGCACAATATCCAAAAGCAAAACTTCTAATCCAATGTTTGCAAAGTGGCATGCAATTCTAGAACCCATAATTCCGGACCCAAGTACAGCTACTTTTTTGATTGATCTATTCATAAGATTTATAAAATATTATGGTTTATAATTGGTAGTCAACTCATTAATCAGTTTTAATGAATCAATTAACTTTGTTTTATCTTCGTCGGCAAGGTTTTCGTTCAAATAATCGTTAAACTTTTTGACCACCACCCTAGCCAAGTGTCTTTTCTCTTTTCCTAAATCAGTAAGATGTAACTTTACAGATCGTTTATCTGTTAAGTGGCTTTCTCTTTTAATCAATCCAATTTTTTCAAGATTTTTAAGCATTCTACTTAAACTGGTAGATTTTAAGCCCAGCAATCCCGCCATTTCTGAAACGGTAGTGCCATTTTCCTCATCAATATTCATCAGTAAATAACCAATGGACTGCGTGATACCAAACTCTGCAGCCAACTGATTGTAACTATTTGCAATGTTTTGCCAAGTAATTTTTAAGTGATAATCGATGGTTTCTTGTTGCGTCATCAATTAAGATTTTAATTTTAAAAAGTTGAAATTTTTATTTGACATCGATTCTTTGGTTAGTATCAAATCAAATATAAACATCTTTAATTTATTATGCAAGCATAATAAATCTGAAATTTTAGTTTAATTTTTTGGTTTAATTTTTGCTTTGTGATTTCATTAAATTAAACGATACCATTACATTGAGCATTTATACAATACTTGAATGATTTTAATAGTTGACGACAAGCAAGAGAATATATATTCTCTAAAAAAACTACTAGAATCAAAAGGATTTAGCGTGGATACTGCGTTATCTGGAGAGGAAGGATTAAAAAAAGTGCTGAATACGGATTACGCACTTATTATTTTAGATGTTCAGATGCCATCTATGGATGGTTTTGAGGTTGCAGAAACGCTTAGTGGTTTCAATAAAACTAAGGATGTTCCCATAATTTTTCTGTCTGCCGTAAATACCAACAATCAATTCATAAGTAGAGGATATGAATCAGGAGGGATTGATTACGTAGTAAAACCCTTTGACCCCGAAATTCTGTTGCTTAAAGTAAATACCTTTATAAAGCTTTATAAGCAAACAAAAGAGTTGCAAAATGCTCAACATGCATTACGATCTGAAATTGACATAAGAAAAAAAGTACAATCGGAGCTAAAAGAACGTGTTGAAGAATTGCAGAACACTTTAGAAGTATTGCCACTAATTGCCTTTGCTGCAAACAGCGATGGTAAAATTGAGTTTGTAAACCACAACTGGTTTAAGTACAGCAAAAACGCCGACCGGTTTCCCGAGAGTTTTAATAAAAAAATTGACATTGAGGAGGAATGGAGAAAAGTTATCCCGAATGCCGAGGCGTTGGTACTGGAAGTGCAAATCAAAGAGTTAAACAGTACCCAGTACAAGTATCATCTTTTACGTATTGTGCCTATTTTTGAAGATGGTAAAATATTGAAATGGATAGGCACCTTTACTGATATTGAAGATCAAAAACAAATAGAGAAAAAGAAGGATGAGTTCTTAAGTATCACAAGCCACGAGCTAAAAACACCCCTAACGAGCGTTAAAGCATATATTCAATTGCTTTCCAGATCTTTAAAAGATCACGGATCTGATAAAATAAAAGGCTATATAGATAAAGCACAATTACAGGTAGGTAAATTAAGCGAGCTAATATCTGACTTGTTAGACATTTCTAAAATAGAAAGTGGCGAGCTTAAGCTTAACAAACGCAAGTTTGAAGTTAAATCACTTATTGAATCTGCAGTTGAAACCATACAACAAACCCACGGCGATTTTGCACTAGAAGTTATTGGTAATGAAAAACCTTTGACCGTTCTTGCAGATGAAACTAGGATTGAGCAGGTGTTGATCAACTACCTCACTAATGCTTTAAAATATTCGCCTGATCGTAAAATTTTAAAGTTAAGCCGCGTGGTTGAGGGCAATTTACTCACTATCAAGGTAAAGGATAACGGAATAGGCATCCCAACCGAAAAGCAGACCGATATTTTTACTAAATTTTACCGTGTTGAAGAATCTTCTTTGAAATTTCAGGGGTTAGGCATAGGGCTGTATATTTGCGCAGAAATAGTGAAGAAACACGAGGGTAAGGTGGGTGTAAACAGCGTGATTAATGAGGGTTCCGAGTTTTATTTTTCTATTCCAATTTAAAAAAAACAATTTTAGCTAACACATGGCAAATAAGTTTATTAGAAATCTCCAAATTGGTTTTGCAATATCGTTCCTGTTGCTAATATCAAGTTCCGTGGCATCCTACATCTCCATTAAAAACCTGCTCGACAACCAACGTTGGGTAGAGCATTCACTAGAAGTTCTTAAAACGCTGGATGATGTACATCTCAGTTTAAAAGATAAGGTGATTGGAATTAGAGGTTTTTTGCTAACAAAGGATGATAAATTTATTGAACCATATTATAATAACAAACTAAAAAAAGATTCGCTTTTAGCTTCTTTATCGAGCCAAATATCCGACAACCCAGTGCAGGTCAAAAATGTAAAGCTTTTAACAAGTCAGCTTTCTGATTACGACGCCGTTCTAGACGGGTTAGTTAGCCAAGGGTCGGTTAAATCATCAAACGATTTTACACAGATAGAACTTGGAAGTCAGCTAATAGAGCGTTGCCAAGCCCAGATTGTTACGATGAAAGATGAAGAGAGAGTGCTTTTGGAAGAACGAACGATAGCGAGCAGCAACTCTTCTTCACTTACGCCTATCTTTCTTATCATTTCCGGAATTATTTCTTTAGTTATCACACTTGTATTCTATTTAAGAATCAAAAACGATTTTACCGAGCGTGAACAACTGAAAGCGAGTTTAGTAGATAAGGACTTAGCCACTGGGGAAAGCATTGTACAAATAGAGGAAATAGCGCACCAAATTTCTTTAGGCAACTACGAAACTCGGATAGAAAGTGATAAGTTAGGATTATTAAGCAAGCTGAGCCATTCGTTAAATAACATGGCGATATCATTAGAAACATCGTTTAATAAGTTGAATGATAACGAATGGTTGCAACAAGGCCTAGCTGATTTAAATGAAAATTTAGTAGGAGACAAAACTGTAGATATAATTTGCGAAGAAACTATTAACCACATGATACAGTATGGTCAATGCATAAATGGAGCAATTTATTTGCATGAGGATGGCATACTGAAATTGAAAAAAACTTATGCTAAAGAGTCCTTTATGAAACCGTTTTTTAATGAAGGCGAAGGGTTGGTTGGGCAGGTTTTTAACGATAAAAAACTAAAAGTAATTACCTTGCCCGAAGAAATGTTGATTACTGCCGGCATAGGAGCCATCAAATTATCGCACTTGTTACTTTGCCCAATTTTGGTACACAGTATAATAGTTGGCGTAGTGGAAGTAGGTAGTAGCGAAAAATTCACAGAAGTTGACCTACTGTTTCATTCTCGCATTGCTGAAACCCTGGGTGTCGCAATAACTAGCGCAAAATCAAGATGGCATATACAAGATCTGTTAGAAGAAACCCAAACGCAAACAGAAGAGCTTCAGTCGCAACATAGTGAGTTAGAGAACTTGAATTCAGAACTTGAAGCACAAGCACAAAAGCTACAAGCTTCAGAAGAGGAGTTAAGAGTACAGCAAGAGGAGTTAATACAATCGAATAAAGAATTAGAATCTCGGTCGGCGCTACTGGAAGAAAAAAACTTCGAGATTATAGAACGCAACGCCCAAATTCAGCAAAAAGCCAAAGAGTTAGAACTGAGCACCAAGTATAAGTCAGAGTTTTTGGCAAATATGTCTCACGAGTTGCGTACGCCTTTGAATTCCATCCTTTTGTTATCGCGATTAACAGCGGAGAACCCGGAAGGAAACCTAAATGAAGAACAAATTGAATCTGCCAAAGTAATACAAAGTTCTGGAAACGGTTTACTTGCGCTAATTGATGAAATACTAGATTTGTCTAAAATTGAGTCTGGCAAAATGGATATTAATATAGAGACCACTTCTATTGATAGCATTACTACGGAAATCAAAAATCTGTTTGGTTTACCCGCTAAAAATAAAAATATCGAATTCAATATCAACGTAAACACGTCTCATAAACAAATTGATACAGATTCTATTAGGCTAGGCCAAGTGATTAAGAACTTGATTTCTAATGCGATAAAATTTACCGAGCGAGGTGGAGTGACTTTAGACATCGACGATGCAGATGATAAAATCATATTCAAGATATCAGATACAGGGATAGGTATTAAAGAGGACAACCAACGAATAATTTTTGAAGCCTTTCAACAGGCTGATGGCACAACCAGAAGGCGTTTTGGTGGAACAGGACTGGGCTTATCCATCAGCAGAGAGTTAGTGAAACTTTTGGGTGGCACAATTGAAGTAGAAAGCAACCCTGGAAAAGGCAGTGTATTCACGGCTACTTTTCCATTAAAAATTGTAGATAAACTAACGAAAAAAGAGCCAGAAGTAAACATCACAGAATTGGTGGTAGCTTCGGAGAATATCTTTAATGTCAACAACTACGTAGTCGATACAATTCCTGAAGAAATTGAAGACGACCGAACTTCCATTAAAGACGGGGACAACGTAATTTTAATTGTAGAAGACGATACCGTTGTGGCGAAAGCACTGCTAAACTTTGCCAGAAAAAGCAACTATAAAGGAATTGTGATTGTGCGAGGCGATTTAGCATTACCTGCAGCTTTACAATTTAATCCAAAAGCGATATTGTTGGATATTCAATTGCCAATTATGGATGGATGGATGGTAATGGATCAGCTAAAAAGCCACTCACAAACCAAACATGTTCCGGTACATATTATGTCTTCTATGCAGGCGAAAAAAGAAAGTTTGCTAAAGGGTGCGGTAGATTTTATTGACAAGCCTTTTGCTATTTGGCAAATGTTTGAAGTGTTTAAAAAGATTGAGGAAGCACTGAACAAGGGACCACGCAAAGTGCTGATAATTGAAGAGAACAATAAGCATGCAAATGCGCTTTCTTACTTTTTGGGCAATTTTGACATCAGCGCAGAAATTAAAAGTTCTGTTGCAGACAGTGCTGCTGCTTTACAGGAAAATGATGTTGACTGCGTGATTTTAGATATGGGAGTTCCGTATGAGACCGCTTACGAAACGCTTGAAACCATTCGTAAAAATCCTGGTCTAGAAAACCTGCCCATCATCATTTTTACAGGAAAAAACATTTCGAAAGTTGAAGAGCTGAAAATCAAAAAATACGCAGATTCTATCATTATCAAAACCGCACACTCGTACCAGCGAGTTCTTGATGAGGTGGGCTTGTTTTTGCATTTGATCGATGAAAACAATTTGCCTAAAAAACAAAATGCAACTATTAAGTTAGGAACGCTTACCGAAGTAATTAAGGATAAAACAGTTTTGATTGCGGATGACGATGTGAGGAATATCTTCTCGCTTTCAAAAGCTCTGGAGAAACACGGGATGAAAGTCATTAGCGCTATTGACGGTAAAGAAGCCATCCAAAAGCTAGAAGAAAACCCTCAGACTGACCTGATTTTGATGGACATTATGATGCCAGAAATGGACGGTTATGAAACCATTAGTGCCATCAGGGCTAAATCGAAATACAGAAACCTACCGATATTTGCAGTTACCGCAAAGGCAATGATGGGCGACCGTGAAAAGTGTATCCAGGTGGGTGCTTCGGATTATATCTCAAAACCCGTAGATATTGATCAGTTACTGTCTTTACTTAGGGTGTGGTTATATAAAGCCTAGTTTTTATGAACAAAAAAGAGATATTGATCATTGATGATGACTACAGAAATATTTTTGCTTTGAAGATGGTACTTAAGGCAAAAAAAATCAACTGTCAAACGGCACTAAGCTTTAAAGAAGGGCAAGATATTTTAAGCGCTAATCAAAATATCGGCTTAATATTGATGGATATGATGATGCCAGAAACCGATGGTTATGAAGCAATTGAAATTTTGAAAGAGCAAGGCAGCCAATTACCTATAATCGCCGTTACGGCACAAGCTATGAATGGCGACAAGGAAAGATGTTTAACGGCTGGAGCAGATGGTTACGTATCAAAACCTGTAAATATTGACCACGTGATGGTTTATATTGACAAATACCTTTAAGATGCTCAGCTACAATTTAGTAAACGAAAACGATTTAGAACT